>JAVBRL010000060.1:0-7989 GCA_031547985.1 Synergistaceae bacterium | reverse complement strand
CAGCGACGCGAAGAAATCCGTCTTTCATCTGGAATCTTTCTCCTTTCTTGTTTTGTTTTCGTATTGTATCTCAAACGTGGTGCGGGAGCGAGTTTGCATGGGAGCAACGTTAGGGGGTATCCTAGATAAAAGGAAAAGCCTAGAGTGGTTCTATGTGACACAAAGCTACTTTAACCTTGTATTAGGTGAAAATAGCTCAGGCCAAGAGTTTAATGGGTATCAATAAGTACACAGCGAGTTACTGCCTTCACCGACTTCGTGAATTGCTTTATACTTAGCAATAAGGACGGTCCCTTTTTCGGGGAGAATCGATTTAGAAAGTTCACGTGAAACTGTTCAAAAATTCCTGAATGTGATGCATTGTTCAAGCAATCCGTAGCGGATGTTGGGGCATTGAAAGGAAGGCAGGGCGTGGCGACTGGCACATTGAACAAGGATTATCTCGAAGACGTTTTGGCACAAATCGAATCATCGGTGTGCGTTGTCGATCGCGATCGCAAAATTGTTTATGTTAATAACTTGGGCAAACAGCGCCTCTTTCACGGGCAGGACCTCGACAAACCCTCGATGTACGAGGTGTTTCCGAACCTCACTTACGAAACAAGCGTGATCGAGCGAGTCTTCGCGACCGGCAAGCCTCAGATGAACCAAATTTGCTCCTGGGCGGACATGCGCGGCGAGCACCATATATCGATGATTTCCGTCTTCCCCATCATGGCAGATAACGAGGTTGTGGCCGTTTGTGAGGCGGCTGAGCCCTTGGATGGCCTCAGCTCCGAGTCTAAAGACTTTCTGAACAACAAATTGCCCCACATCAACGAAATCCTCAAAGGTGGTTTCAAACAGGACGAATCGTATTACACAATTGATGACATTGTGGGTGACTCCGACGCGATCCGCAGTCTCAAGCACCGCATCCTGCTCGCGATTCGATCACCCGCGAACCTCCTCATCTACGGGGAAACGGGCACTGGCAAGGAGATGATCGCGCAATCCGTCTACTCGTCGTACAAAAAACACGACATGCCGTTCATCGCGCAGAATTGCGCGGCCATCCCCGAATCTCTTCTGGAAAGCAGCCTCTTCGGTACGGTGAAGGGAAGTTTCACCGGCGCCGAGACGCGCCCAGGACTTTTCGAACTTGCTAACAAGGGAATCTTGTTCCTTGACGAGATCAACTCCATGTCCGCCGGACTCCAGGCCAAAGTGTTGAGGGCCATCCAGGAACGGATGGTGCGACGTGTGGGCGGCCTCAAGGAGGTCCCGCTTGACTTTCGCCTTGTCACCGCGACGAATACGCGTCCCAACAAGCTTTTGGCCGAAGGCACGTTGCGGCGCGACTTTTTCTATCGCATCAGTGTTATGTACCTCGAAGCACCGGCTTTGCGCGAGCGGAGGGAAGATATCCCGTTGCTCACGAAACGCTTTATCGACGAGTTCAACGCGACGTACAACAAGAACATCGCTGGTTTCGACCAACGGAGTATGACGTTTTTCATGGAGTACGACTGGCCGGGAAACGTGCGTGAGCTCAAGCACGTCGTCGAGCGATCGGTGAGTATCTGCTCGAAAAAAGTGATTCCGTTCGACCGCGACATCATGTTCCCTTTCGCGGAAGACGAGATTGCCCTGGGCAAGGCTCCGCTACCGGAGCTATCGCATGATACGGCTGTTTGGATTGGTGAATCGCTCAAACAATCGCTCGCAAATTTCGAAATCTCGCTGCTCAAACGCGCGATTGAACAATCGGGTGGCAACCTAGTCAAGGCAGCGCAAGTACTTGATGTCCCGCCTCAGACGCTCCAGAACAAACTCGCGAAATACGGACTGAGGGAGTTTGTGAGGATCGCTAAAGAAGGCCCCCCTAAAACCCAATAATCGTATCTTCAACCTAAAAATAGGATTCCATTTCCCCTTTCCCTTTTCTTGAGAAAGCGGTTCTTTCGATGTGTTTGGCGTTTTTTTCGTTTGGCACGCTTCTTGCTCTTAAAAAAACCGACGACGTCGACGTCGAAAATTTCAAGATGAGGTGAGAGCATGTTCAAGATCCGAAACGCCAACAACATTCCGATTCAGTTCCCGTTGTATGCCGACCCGAAAGTGCCGTACGAATGTCCCGGTAACCGCACGCTCACGGTCGTGTGCCGCACGTCTCCGGATGTCATCAAGCGTTATCTCGAACCGACCCCGTTCGAGTACGTCGACAATCACTACCACATCTACGTGGGCGATTTCACCGGCGCTGAAACGGGCGCCTATTGGGACGCCGCCGTCGTCATTCCGGTCAAATACAAGGACATCGTTGGCGGACACTTCCTCGTGGAGTTCGAAGACAAAGACTACTCGATCGCAGCGGGCCGCGAGTTGTGGGGGTATCCTAAAAAATATGGCAAGTGCCGGATGGACGAAACCACCGACAAGGTCGTCGCCGTGTGCGAAAAAGATGGTGTCGAGATTATCCGCCTCGAGATGGACAAGACGAAAAAACTCTCTGCCCCACTGAAAAAGCTGAAACTGCATCCCCACATCCAGATGCAGGTCATTGGCAAGGCCGAAGGGCCGGGAGTCGCCCTGAGCCGCATCCTGACGCGTGACTCCAGCGCGGATTACGTGGAAGAATCGAACGTCGAGCACCCCTGTACCGTCACGCTTCGAAGTGTCGATCGCAACCCCGTCGCGGATTTTACTCCCGAAGAAGTCTTGGGAGGACGCTTTGTCAAGGGAAACCACCGGGTTTCGGATGCGCATGGCTGGGCGACGGTCGTTGATACGCTCATTAACGAGTTTTAAAGACAAAAGGGACCGAAAGGAGGGTTCACGATGGAAATACCGATCATGGTGACGATCATGTACATCGTCATGCCCATCTGCCACGTGCTGCTTTTCCGGGCGGGACTGAAGTACATTCCGTGGCCCCCGGAACAGGACGAAACGGGAGGTGGCGCGGGGTGAACTTCGGAATTATTGCCGTCATTCTGCTTTACCTTGCGGGCGTCTTCGTCATGGGCATCGTTCAGGGAAAGGGCGGGGGCAAATCCGAAAAATCCTACTTCACGGGAAACCGCACGTTCGGAGCGTGGCCAACCGCCATCAGCGCCGGGGCGACTAACTCCAGTGGTTGGGTTTTTATCGGTGCCTGCGGCTGGTCGTACGCGGTCGGGCTCTACAGTATGTGGATGTACGTCGGGTTCGCCATTGGTGGATTCGTCAACTACTGCATCATGGCGCCCTATATCCGCTCGGAGAGTAAGAAGTACGATGCGCTGAGCATCGTCGACCTCCTCAATAAAAAAATAAACGCCGTCTGGAAAACGACAGGGCACGCGATCACACTGCTCGGGGCCTGCATCCTGGTCCTCTTCTTCCTGCCGTACATGTCGACTCAACTTACGTCAGCGGGCAAGACGATCAGCTCGATCGTCGACATCAACTACAACGCGGCTCTTGTTCTCTCGGGTGTATTCGTCATCGCCTACTGCTTCGGAGGAGGTTACCGTTCCGTTATATACACCGATCTCGTGCAAGGGCTCATTATGATGACGATCCTCATCATAGCCCCATTTGTCACGATCTTCTTCATCTTGGGGGGATGGGGCGAGTTTTGGCGCCAGCTCGTTGCCATTGATCCGATGTTTGCCCAATATGCTCACGGTGCGACCGGCAAAGCGGGTGTGAGCCTCGTGATCGGCTGGCTTATCTACGGACTTGTCACGATTGGACAGCCTCAGGTCTCGCAACGCTTCGTCACGGCGAAGGACAACAAGACACTACGAACCGTTGCCATGATTGGCGTACTTTGGACGATGGCCACCATGATCGGCTCGAACCTTATTGGGTTGTGCGGCCGGCTCATCATGCCCAATCTGCCCGATCCCGAGTATGTCTTTCCACGCATGGTTGCGGCCCACCTACCCGACGCCGCTGTGGGGATCATCATCGCCGCCATCTTCGCAGCTATCATGTCGACGTACTCCTCGCAGCTTATGGTTGCTGTGCAGGCGGTTGTTGAGATCATGAAGGTCGTGAACAAGCGACAGTATAGCAACACGGAGATCGTCCACATCAGCCGCATTGTCATGCTCATTTGCGGTGCGCTATCGCTCGCGATCGCGCTCATGAAGATTGATTCGGTCTTCCGGCTCGTGAATTACGCCTGGAACGGCGTCGGAGCCGCATTTGCCCCCCTGATGGTCTTCGTGCTCTTCTTCCCCAAGCGAGTGAACCCTCAAGGTGCTTTCTGGGGGATGCTCCTTGGGCCAGTCGTCTCGACAGGTTGGTACATCGCCGGCTATAACCGCTACATCAGTGAAATCGTCCCCGGCGTAATCGTGGCCTGCTGCGCCATCTATCTCGTCTCCAAACTCACAGAGGGCAAATACGCCGCGACGCCCAACATGGAGCTGATGTCAGAAACCGAGTAACTTAAAAGCAAAAAATTCGGCGGCCTTCTCGGGAATCATTCGAAATCCCGTAGAAGGTCGCCGAATTTTCGTTCTATTTATGGTTTTTACACGTACCGCCTGTCATGCATCCCCTTGATGCCCAATTCCTCGCGGTACTTTGCCACTACACGCCGAGAAAGGTTGATGCCGCGTTTCTTGAATAGCGAGACGATGGCGTTGTCGCTATGCGGGTTCGCTTTGTTTTCGCTGTCGAGGATCTCTTTAAGGCGTGCTTTGACGCCTTCGCGGCTCACTGCCGCCCCTTCGTTCGAATCCGAAGGTGCGGGACAGGGCCCGGTGACGAAAAGTGACCGCATCTCGCGGATTCCTGCTGGAGATTGCACATACTTTTTGTCGGCTGCGCGGCTGATTGTGGAGGCGTTAATACCCAAGTCCTCGGCGATTCGATTCATCGTGAGTACGGCCGGACATCCTCCTCGTAGCAAGCAGTTCGTCTGATAGTATGCGACACGACATGCCATCGCGACGAGGGTCTTGCGTCTTTTTTCGATCGCCGCATTCAGAAAGCGGATTCGGCCGATCTTTTCCTTGAAATACTCCTGCAGCTCGGGATCGCTCGTCGCTTGGGCAACGGTAGCGTAATAGTCGCAGATTTCGAGTTTTTCAAACCAGTCGTCGTTCAGCGCGGCCTCCCAAGAACCGTTCGTGTACGTTAAGACGATGTCGGGGATGACATGCCGCGCTCTTTCGCCCACAAGGCCGTTCAAAGGGCGCGGCGAGAGGGTTCGGATCTCTTGGATGCAGCGTCGCACATGGAGGGTGCTGGTATCGAGCGTCCTTGCTATGTGAGTGATCTTGCCGTCCGCGATGTCCCGAAGATGTTCCATCACAATCCGGTGCAAGAGCTCGTCATCGTTTCCCGTGGCTCGTAGTTGAATCGACAGGCACTCTTCAAGCGATCGGGCACAGACACCCGTGGGCTCAAGCGTCTGCATGGTGGCGAGGCATTTTTCAAGAAGGTCGAGTGCAAATCCAGATAACCGAGACAGTTCGTCGAGCGTCGCAGTCAAAAAACCCGATTCGTCGACCCAGTCGGCGATCAGGGTAAAGGCTCCGACCTCGACTTGGGAATACCGCCCAAGGTTTAGCTGATCCAGGAGGATTTCTCGCGGCGTCTCTTGCGATATGTCGGGAACGTCGATAGTCGTGTCGTCTTCAACATTGCACCGAACCGTTCGCGGTATAGGGGTGTCGAGCGGTTTTTGCAGCGGATTTTCCTCCTGTTCCCGCGAGAGAAAATCGGCGAACTCCTGCCAGTCCATGGCCAGGATGTTCAGCGATTCGATCTGCTGCGGGGAAAGGATCTGTTTGTGTTCAAGCAACGTTATGACATCTAGATCCATAGCAAGCTCCCTGTTGTACCCTGAATAAAAACATAGCACACATTGCGCCTGCGAGGAAGGTGGAGGAGAAGACGCTGCAGTTTCAGCCACAAAAAAGCCGAGGCGGTTCAGGCCGCCCCGGCTTTTTTTGCGTACAGGCAGGGAAAATCTATTTATTTCACGATGCCCTTCTCTTTGTAGTACTTCGCTGCGCCGGGATGCAAGGGGATGCTCACGCCCGCCTGGGAGGACTTCAGCGTGATTTCCTTTGCTTTCGCGTGTGACTTCTGGATGTCGGCGATATTTTCCCACATGGCCTTCGTGAATTTGTAGACCACATCGTCGGCGATCTTGTCGTGGGTGATCAGAACGGCCATGACCGACGGGGTCGTGACGTCCTGGTCGACGCCGCGGTACGTCTTGCCGGGGATCTTGTCCTTGACGAAGTAGGGGAATTCCTTGATCAGTTTGTTCATGAACGCATCGTCGAAGTTGATGAGCGTGATTTCCTTCGTCGTGGCGAGGTCCATGATGTTCGCGGTCGGGATACCGGCGACGGTGAAGCCCGCATCGATCTGGTTATCCTTGAGGCGGCTCGTGGTTGCGCCGAAATCGAGGAAGTCCACTTTCATGTCGCTGTACTTGAGCCCTTCGATCATGAAGAGAGCGCGCACGTCCGCTTCCACGCCCGATCCGGGGGCACCGACGCCGACGCGTTTGCCCTTCAGGTCGGAGATCTTGTTGACGCCGGCCGACTTGAGGGCGACGAGTTGGATATGCTCCGGATAGAGGGCCGCGATGGCGCGGATGTTCTTGAGGGGCGATTTGAACATCATTTTGCCATTGTAAGCCCATGCCATGACGTCCGCCTGGACGAAGGCGATCTCGATGTCGCCTGCGGCGACGAGATTCGTGTTCGCCACGGCGGCGTTACCGGTTTCCGCAGTGACTTGGAGGTCGGGAGCCCCCTTGGAGACGGCCGCCGCGATGGCTCCGCCGATGGGGTAGTACGTTCCGGATGTTCCGCCCGTGGCGATGGAGAGGAACGTTGCCGCCGACGCCGCGCCGGCGAAAGCCATAACTAGGACCAGGGTGAGCGCAATCAGTTTTTTCATCGTGTTTTCCTCCTTGGGTTTTTGGATATCGCAATCAACAAAAAGAAATGACCCGTCTTTTGCCTCAAGACCCCTCTTGTGGCGCCACCTCCTTTGCAGTCGTTTTGCGTTGCCTCATTCCTTGGGTGGTACGTACGCGATCTTTTTCGAGCGCATCGTCTGGAAGAAGTGCACTCCGACCAAAATTGCGAGCCCCGCGACGTCGGACATCGTTCCGGGGATCATGAGTCCCAGGGCTCCGGCGAACGTGATCGCGCGGAGCCAGATCGGCATCGGTACCTTATAGAAGCCGATGGTACACATCGCGAGCAGGAAGACCCCCAGCAGGGCCGTTGCCACGGCCTGCATCATGGGCCACGGAGTGGCGTCGATAAAGAGCAGGATCGGGTTGTAGACGTAGATGTAGGGAACGAGGAAGCCCGCCAAGGCCAGCTTGAAGGCCGTCACCCCCGTTTTCATCGGGTCCGATCCCGCGATCCCCGCTCCCGCGTAGGCCGCCAGTGCGACGGGGGGGCTCAGGTCGGCGGCGATGCCAAAGTAGAACACGAACATGTAAGCGGCCATCTTGGGTACGCCCAGTTCGATCAGGGCGGGAGCCGCCAGGGTGCTGGTGACGATGAAGTTCGCGGTCGTCGGAAGCCCCGCGCCGAGCAGGATGCTCGTGACCATCGTCAGGATGAGCGTCGTGAAGAGATAACCGCCCGCGAGCATGATGATCGTGTTGGCGAGCTTGAGTCCGAGGCCGGTGAGCGTGACCATGCCGACGACGATGCCCACCGTGGCGCACGCGGCCGCGATGCCGATGGCGCCGCGCGCCCCCGATTCGAAGGCCTCCTTGATGCGGATGGGGGTCAGGCGCGTTTCCTTGTTGAGCCACGAGAGGACGAAGCACGTCAGGATCCCGTTGAACGCGGCCTTGAGTGGCGTGTAGCCCGCCAGCAGGAAGTAGATGATCGCCACGAGCGGGATCAGCAAAAAGCCCTTCGCTTTGATCAACGGCCAGATGGGGGGCAATTGCGCCTTGGGGAGTCCCTTGAGCCCCAGGCGGGACGCCTCGAAGTGCACCTGGACCATGACGGCGAAGTAGTA
>JAVBRL010000107.1:0-11798 GCA_031547985.1 Synergistaceae bacterium | reverse complement strand
CCCTCCCCGCGCGGGGAGGGTTTTTTGTTATGGAGCGCGTTTTTTGCCATTTCGCCCTAGCGTTTCGAGGGGAGCACTTCGAGCCAATAGCCGTCTGGGTCCTCGATGAAATAGAGCCCCATCTCCTTGTTGTCGTAACAGATACACCCCATCTCCTCGTGCAGGCGGCGGGCCGCCGCGTAATCGTCGACCGCGAAGGCGATGTGCGACTCGTTGTCGCCCAGGTCGTATGGCGTGGTGCGGTCCTTAAGCCACGTGAGTTCGAGCAGATAGCCGCCCGGCGTGCCGTCTCCCAGATACGTGAGCACGAAGCCGTCGCCCTCCTTGATCTTGGCCACCTCGAGCCCCAGCGCTTTTTTGTAGAAGGCGACGCTCTTTTCGGGGTCGAGGACGTTGATGTTGCTGTGCAGGAAACGCGATTTCAAGGCGAATCCCTCCTTAAGAGGTGAATTTTTTCGATTATAAGGGAAAATGGATGCGAGGGCGAAAGGAGGGAGCGACTCGTGGAAGAGGACGATTTCGAAGCGCTTTTTTCAGGCTTGCGAAAGGTAGGTTTCGACGCCGAGGCGTCGTGGGACGAACGGGCGGAGCGTTTTGGCGCGGCCCAGGAGCACGAGCGGGTTCGCTCTGCGGACCGTGTGACGGAGCTTCTGGCGCGAATCGGCTTTTTGCCTGCCCCGGAGGTTTTTGACACGTTCGACGTGCTCGACGTGGGCGGCGGCGCCGGGCGGCACGCGCGCGTTTTCGCGCCCCGCGCGAGCGGCGTCACCGTGGCGGATATCTCTTCGAAAATGCTCGCCGTGGCGGAAAAAAATCTGCGCGCCTTGGGAATCGAAAACGTCGCTTACGTCAAGGTCGACTGGGAGGCGGCGGACCTCGCGGCACTAGGGTGGGAGAAACGTTTCGACCTCGTCTTCGCGTCGGCATGTCCCGCCGTTATGAGCCGCCGGGGGCTTGCGAAGATGTCGGCCGCGTCGCGCGGGCGGTGTTGTGTCGTGCAGTCGGTCGCGGCCCACGACGAAATCGGGCGTAGGTTGCGCGAAGCGCTGGGGGTATTTTCGACCCGCGACGTGCGTAACGACCGCAACGCCGTCGCCGGGGTCTTCAATCTGGTCTGGCTCGCGGGGCTTAATCCGGAGATTCGCTACCTGGAGTTCGAGGGGGAAAACGCCTTCACGCGCGAGGAGCTGTTCGCGCGCTACGCCGATACGTTTCGCGATCTCGTGCGGCGTGACCGCGCGGCGTTCGAAAATACGTTGCACAACCTCTTCCCGCACGAACCGGTCCGCGGCCTCGAACGCGCGACGCTCGCCGTGATCACCTGGCGCGTATAACGCGAAAGAGCCGAGACGATAAAGCCTCGGCTCTTTCACTTTGAGATTTCTGAAAAGAGGGTGCAGGGAGCGCCGCTCCCTGCGAAAAGAGGTTTTCAGTTTTACATGCCCATGTAGGCCTTCTGCACTTCTTCAGAATCGAGCAGCTCGCGCGCGGTGCCGGACTGCACCACTTTGCCCATCTGGATCACGTAGCCGCGGTTGGCGATTTCGAGCGCTTCCTGCACCATCTGTTCGACGAGCAGGACCGTGACGCCGGTTTTGTTGATCTCCACGACCGATTGCAGGACTTTCTCGACCAGGCTGGGCATGAGCCCCAGCGAGAGTTCGTCGAGCATCAGCAGCTTGGGCTTGCTCATGAGTCCCCGCGCGATGGCGCACATCTGCTGCTCGCCGCCCGACATGGTCTCGGCGCGCTGGTTTTCGCGGTCCTTGAGGATCGGAAAGAGCGTGAAGACCTGGTCGAGGCGTTCGGCGACCTCTTTGGCGTCGTTTTCGATGAAAGCGCCGAGCTCGAGGTTCTCGCGCACGGAGAGCTGCGCGAAGAGGCGCCGTCCTTCGGGAACGTAGCTGATTCCCCGGCGGATCACCTGGCTTGCCTTCAGGCCCGTGATCTGTTCGCCGGCGAACTCGACCTGTCCGCAATTCGGGACCAGCAGGCCCGCGATGGCCCGCATGGTCGTCGACTTGCCGGCGCCGTTCGCGCCGATGATCGCGACGATTTCGCCCTCGTGCACTTCGAGCGAGATGCCGTGCACAGCCTGTACGTTGTTGTAGCCGCAGTGAATATCGACCACGTTCAAGATGGGGCTTTTCGTGTGGCTCATGCCGCGCCACCCCCTTTGCCGTTGTTTTGGCCGTTTTGAGCATCTCTGGCGCGCCTTTCGGCGATCCGCTTGCTGAACTTCTCACCCAGGTACGCCGTGATGACTTTTTCCTGCTGGGTCACGACTGAGGGAATGTCGTCGGCGATCTTGATGCCGCCGTTTAAGACGACGATGCGGTCGGCGATCGGCATGATGGCCTCCATGATGTGCTCGACCATGAGGATCGTGATGCCGGCGGCGCGGAAGCGCAGGATGGCGTCGACCATCTCCTTGACCTCCGTGGCGGTGAGTCCGGCGACGGCCTCGTCGAGCAGCAGGATCTTGGGTTCGGTGGCGAGCGCCCGCGCCACTTCGAGGCGTTTTTTGATGCCGATGGTCATGGCGCCGGCGAGCTTGTCCTTCAGGTCGGTGAGGTAGCAGAGGTCGAGGCAGCGCAGGGCGACTTCGCGGGCGCCGTCGACGTCCTTGTGGCGCAGATAGGCGCCGACCATTACGTTTTCGAGGATCGTCATCTCGACCAAGGGACGCACGATCTGGAACGTGCGCGCGAGCCCCGCCTGGGCGATCTTGTACGGGGGCAGGCCGCTCGTTTCGTTGCCCTGGAACTTGATGGAGCCGGACGTGGGTTTGTAGAGCCCCGCGATGCAGTTGAACATCGTGGTCTTGCCGGACCCGTTGGGCCCGATCAGCCCCACGATCTGGCCCTCGCCAACGTCGAACGAGACGTCGTTGTTGGCCAAAAGCGATCCGAACTTCATGGTGACGTTACGAACTTCGAGGAGCGCCATTATTGATCGCCCCCTTTCTTGTCGCGTTTGAACTCGGCGATGAAGCCCATGATGCCCTTCGGCTGGCGGACCATCATGAAGATGATGATGAGCGCGTAGATCATCTGGTCGACCCCGGGGCCCAAGGCCGCGAGGTACGTGCGCGTGTACTCCTGCAGCGGGATCAGCACGGCCGCGCCCAGCAGCGGTCCCCAGAACGTGCCCATGCCGCCCAGAATCGTCACGAGGACGAACTTCATGGACAGGTCGAGCGAGACGACCATGGGGGGATCGACGCGGTAGTTGTACTGCGCGAAGAAGGCCCCGCACAGCGCGGCGAAGAAGGCCGAGAGAGCCATGGCGCCGAGTTTGACATGGGTGCTGTTGACGCCGAGCGATTCGGCGGTCTCCTGCCCTTCGCGGACGGCGTTCATGTACGATCCCATCCGGCGTCGCTCGATGAAGCGCACGGTCGTGAAGATGAGGGCGAAGAGGAAGAGTACGCCCAGATAGTATCCGTCCTTGTTGTCCGACCAGAGGAAGTAGCGGGCGCCGTCTTCGAGGATGGGGTAGTCGAGCCCCAGCGCGCCGCCGATCCAATCCCAGACCATGAAGAGCCGTCCCACGATCTCGACGATGGCGAACGTGGCGATGGCGAAGTAGTGTCCGCGAAGCTTGAAGCAGGGCCAGCTCACCAGCACGGAGACGATTGCGGCGACGATGGCCCCGAGGATGGCCCCGCCCCACGGCATGGTCTCGTAGCGCACCATGGCGAGTGCCGCCCCATAGGCGCCGATGCCGAAGAAGACGGAGTGTCCGAACGAGATCTGTCCGCAGTATCCGCCGATGATGTTCCACGACTGCGACATGCCGGCGTAGAGCAGGATCAGGACCATGATGTGCGCGAAGAAGCTGTTGCCGATCAACCCGACGAAGGGCAGGGCGAAGAGAACGACCAGCAAGACGATCCACAGGCGGTCAGAGCGCTTGTATTTCTGGAATGTGTTCGTGTTTGTCGTCATGTCCGTCACCACCCGAAAAGCCCTTTGGGGCGTACCAAGATCACCACGAGATAGAGAGCGAAGACGGCGACGTACTTGATGACGGGCGCGATGTAAAATCCCGCGAACGACTCGACGAGGCCGATCAAGAGCGCGGCTGCCAAGGCCCCGGGGATGCTGCCGAAGCCGCCGAGAGCGACGACGACGAAAGCGATGAGGCTAAAGAGTGCCCCCACCTCGGGAAAGACGGCGAGGTACGAGGTCATGAAGCCGCCCGCGATGCCGACGCAAGCGCCTCCAAGGCCGAAGACGAGCGTGAAGATCTTCTCCGTGTCGATTCCCATGAGCTCGGCGGCGCCAGAGTCCATGGCCGTGGCCTGGATGGCCCAGCCGATGCGCGTCTTCTTGAGGAGGTAATAAAGAAACCCGAGAACAACGACGGAAAAGAGCGCCGTCACCAGCTGCGGGATGGGGATCATGACGTCCCCCAGAGCCCAGACCTTGCCCTCGAGGATCGTGCCCGAGAGCAGCCTGAAATTGGGGGTGAAGCGGTTCAAGCAGAAGTTCTTGAGGAGCAGCGAAAGGCCGAATGTCGCCAGAAGCGGAGCCATGGCGGCCTTGCCGATGCATTTGCGCACGACGAGCTTGTAGCAGAGCGCGCTGACGAGGAATAAAAACGCCCCCGTGAAGACCCACGAGATAATGGGATCGACCCCAACCAAAACGCCAAGCCAGTAACATGTGTACATGGCAACCATGAGAAATTCGCCGTGGGCGAAGTTGATGACGTTCATGACACCCCATATGAGGCTCAATCCCGCTGCAACGAGCGCGTAAATCGCCCCGTTCATCAACCCGTCCACCAATACTTGCCCGATGTGACCCAATCCGACACCTCCCGAGAAAAGATAAAAAAGGATATTTGCCTATTCTAAAACATATTCTCCAAAATATTTTGAGAAATTTTGAAAAATTGGCACATCCCCAACTCAAGCTGTTGCAAGGGGAGGGGGTTTGTTATTGAATATTCTGAATAAGATTTCGAAAAAAATAGGACTCTCTCGAGAGTTGGACCGATAGAGTCCGGTCGACGCGGCATTTCACGTGGAAGCCTTTTCCGTCATTATTTTGAGTTCCCCCTCGTGTTTTGTTGGTGAATATGGCGCGAGGCATCCGTATTCCTTGTCGACTTTCTTTTCTCCGACCACTCCTTTCTTACTTGTTTATTGGTTCACGCAAGGCGATTTTGTTTTTCATTACGTAGGCGGCGCGCATAGGCGACACGTTTCGATCGTGTGCCGCCTATGCGATGCAAGTCGTTCCGTGGCGTTTCACCGCCGCTATCTTGGCTTCAGGTCCGTTTCGGCAGGTGGCGATCGAAAGCGAGATCGTCGAGTGCGAGGCGATCGCCTGCCCGCGATTCCCAGATGAAGCCGTGATAAGCCTTTTTCGCGCCGAGATCATCGGCCACCCAATCCTGCGAGGTCGAAGAAAGCGGACATGTCTTTCGTTCGCGCGACATCCCTGCATCGGGCCAGCAACATTCGCGCGTTTGCGGGGGCAAGTCCTCCGATTTCCGCGAGGTCGAGCATTTTTTGATCCATCTCCGCATCGCTCAAGGGGTTGTCGGGGTCGCCCTTGGGAGTCAATACCTCCTTTTCGTACGTGGCGCTACGCGTTTTAACGACGACGCGCGATCCCCACTTTTGAGGAAAGAGCTCTGTGAGCCGAGGGTCCGTCGTGAACGTGACCTTGGGGATCAAGGCTGTCAGCCGGGGATCGTTTTTACTCTCGGTCCGGAACTCGGCGATGCCGGCTTTGCCGTGGACGAACGCGGCGGCCACGATGAAGGGGAGGCAAAAACGGGAGCTCATGAGTTCGTCGTAGTTGTAGTTGCCGTTCATCTTGACGTTGAGCGCGTATGTATGGACCTGGATTTCCTCGATCTCCTCGAGCGAAAGCGTGGGGTCCTTGCGCAGCTCCAGCACGGCGTCGACGGTGCTGTGGCTGTGTCGGCAGCAGGCGTAGGGTTTGTGGACGGTCTCGGTGATCTTGAAGACCTCTCCCATGTCGTCGAAGGCGCTCGCTTTGCCGCCGTCGTCGCTGTATCCCTTGAAGAATCCCTGCTTGCCTTCGAGGATCGTGCTGCAGCTCGTCATTCCCGCCGCTGCGAGCGCCGCGGCCATGATTCCGTTCATGGCGGCCTTGCCGCAGTGGAAGAATTTGACGCTGCCGTCTTCGTTTTTGAACTCCCACAGCCCTGCGGCCTGAGAGCCGGCGAGCCCGAGCGCGTGCAGCGTCTGCTCTTCGGTGAGCCCATAGAGCTTGGCCGCCGCCGCGGCCGCGCCGAAAGCGCCCGCGGTGCCGGTGATGTGCCAGATCGTGTAGTGATAGGGCATGACGGCCTCGCCAACGCGCGTCATGATGTCATATCCCGCCGTCATCGCCGTCAGGAGGTCCTCTCCTGAACAGTGCCGTTTTTCGGCCACGGCGAGCGATGCGGCTGTCACGGTGGCGGCCAGGTGCGTGATCGCCTTTTGGTGGACGTCGTCCATGCAGCTCGCGTGGCAGAGGTAGCCGTTCGCGAGCGCCGCGCTGGCGGCGTCCGTCTTTTGGAAGGAGCCGACGATCGTCGAGGTGGGCGCGCCGCCGAATGCGTCGACGTAGCTTCCCACGACCGGGAGGAATCCTTCGCCCCATCCGCCCAAGCTGCAGGCGATGTAATCGATAAAGTTCCGGACGGCGTACTGACGTGCGTCGTCCGGGATGTTCTTATATTCCAATTCGTGCACGAAGCGCGCACACCGCTTGCTGAGTCCGTTTAGTGCCGTTTTTTCCGACATGCCTGGGCTCCTTTGTGGGGCGATTGTCGCTATTACTTGAGCGTCGCGATCGCTTTCGCGAGTCGCTTGGCCCCCTCCTCGATCTGGTCGATCTTGGGGAACGAGAAGGACAGCCGCATGCGGTCGCGTCCCGACGTGCCGTCGGGCGAGAACGATTCCCCGGTGACGAAAACCACGTCCTGCTCCACGGCTTTCGGGAGCAGCGCGGACGTGTCGATGCCGGGGACGCGGACCCAATAGAAAAACCCGCCCGCGGGCGTCGCGTATTCGGCGTCGGCGGGGAGATATTTTTGGAGTGCCGCGCCCATCGCATCCCTTTTTTCGCGGTAAAGCCGTACGATCTTCGGAAGGTGCGCCTGCATGTGACCGCGTTTGCAGTATTCGGCCACCATGGCCTGCGTGACGGTGCTCGTGCAGAGGTCGGTCCCCTGTTTGACGAGCATCATCTTCTCGATCACCCCGGGGGCGCCGACAAGCCAGCCGACGCGGCAGCCGGGGACGAGCACCTTGGAGTAGGAACCCGCGTAGACGACGCGTCCGGAGGTGTCGAGCGAGAAGATCGAGGGAACGTCGGCGCCTTCGAAACGAATGCGCCCGTAGGGATCGTCTTCGAAGAGGACGATGTCGTACTTTTGGGCGACCTCGAGCAGGGCTTTGCGGCGCTCCAGGGGAAGCGTCGCGCCCGACGGATTTTGGAAGTTGACGATCGTGTAGAGAAATTTGACTTTCTTGCCCTCTTTGCGCGCCTTTTCGATGATCGCCGGAACTTCGTCGACGCGGATGCCGGAAGTGTCGCACGGCAACGGGACGAACGAAACGGCGTGATTGCGGAGGATGTGCAGCGCGCCGGGGTACGACGTCTCCTCGACCAAAACGGCGTCGCCGGGGTCCGTCATGACGCTCGCGAACAGGTCGAGCCCCTGCTGCGAGCCCGTGGTGATCAGCATCTCCTGAGGCTTGGTGACGCGCCCCATCAGATCGCTCATCCACTCGGCCGTACGCTCTTTAAGCGGCAGATAGCCCTCCGTTCCGCCGTACTGCAAAACGACGGCGGCGTCCGTCGTGAGGATTTCGGCGACTTGCGCGAACTCCGCCACGGGGAATACGACGGGATCGGGGTTTCCGTTGGCGAACGAAATAACCCCCGGTTTCTGAAAATACTTGGACAGGGCCCTGATTGCGGAGGGCTTGATGTTGAGGGCCAATTGCGAGTAAAGCGTCTCCCAACGAGGCGCGCTCATTTTGGCCCCTCCTTTTCGGCTCCGTACACGCGAATGGCGACTTCCGGACAGACCGTGTGGCAGATCGAACAGGCGATGCAGGCGTCCTGGTCTTTGATGCCCGCGATTTTGTAGCCTTTTGCGTTGATCTTCTCCGTCATCTCCAGGCACTTCTTGGGGCAGAAGTGCACGCACAGCCCGCAGGCTTTGCAGCGGATCTCTTCGAATTCGATCATTTCTTCACCCCTCCTTCGGCGCCCAGAGCGTACCCCTGTTCGAGCGCCGCTCGGTTAACGGCAAGCGTTCCTTTGCGGTGGGGGGGCGTGATCTTCTCGAGGCACTCGAGAGCGCCGTCCAAGGAGACGAGTCCACTGGCAGAAATAAAGGCCCCCAGTGCAACCATGTTCATGCTCTTCGGATTGTCGAGTTTATTCGCTACTGTGTCGGCGGGGATCGCGAGTGTTCCGAGATCTCCGCGCACTGGGGGTCTATCGATCATGTCCATGTTGTAGACAAGCAGGCCTTTTTCCTTGACGGCCGGCTCGAAGCGGTCCAGCGAGGGTTTGTTCATCGCGACGAGGGCCGTGGGATTGAGGACGAGCGGAGAATAGACCTGCTGGTCGCTGACGACGACCATGCAATTGGCTGTGCCTCCGCGCATCTCCGGTCCGTATGAGGGAAGCCAGCTGACCTGTTTACCGTCCTGGGTCGCGGCGTAGGCCAGCAGTTGTCCCATGAAGAGGATTCCTTGTCCGCCGAATCCGGCGAAGATGATTTCGTAAGGGGTCATTATTTCGCCTCCTCCTTGGGTGCTTTGAGGTCTCCCAGAGGGTAGTAGGGGATCATGTTCTTCTCGACCCACGCAAGCGAATCGGCGGGGGACAGCTTCAGGTTCGAGGGGCATGAGGCCAGCATTTCGACCATCGAAAAGCCCTTGCCCTCGATCTGCATTTGAAACGCCTTGCGGACCGCGATTTTCGCCTTGCGGATGTGTGCGGGGCTGTGAAGCGAGACGCGTGTGATGTAGTTCGTCGAGTCGAGCTGCGCCAAAAGTTCCGACAGGCGGATCGGCATCCCCGTGATTTTGGGGTCGCGTCCTTCAGGGTACGTGACCGACCACTGCCCGGGGAGTGTCGTCGGGGCCATCTGGCCTCCCGTCGCACCGAAGACCGTGTTGTTGATGAAGATGACCGTGATGTTCTCCCCGCGCGCGGCGGCGTGAACCGTCTCGCCCATGCCGATGGCTGCGAGGTCGCCGTCCCCTTGGTAACTGAAGACGATCTTGTCCGGTTGTGCGCGTTTGATTCCCGTTGCGACGGCCAGGCCGCGCCCGTGCATGCCCTGGATGAAGTCGAGGTCGAGGAAGCGCCAGATGCGGACGGAGCAGCCGATAGACGACACTCCGACCGCGCGGTCGCGCAGCCCCATTTCGTCGACGACCTCCGCCACGATGCGGTGCGCGACGCCGTGGGAGCAGCCAGGACAGTAGATGAACGGTTCGTCGTATATGCTTGGCGATCTGCCTGCGAGCAGTTTTGCGTTTTCCATCATCGTGTCTCCTTTAGATGATTTCTTTCACTCTGGCGACGATCTCGGCCGGAGGGATGACCTTGCCGCCCCCCCGCCCGAAGAAATGAACGGGTGCTTTTCCGTTGACGGCGAGGCGAACGTCCTCGACCATCTGCCCTTCGTTCATCTCGACTGACAGGAATGTTTTCACGCGCGTCGCCAATTTGACCAGGGGCTCTTGTGGGAACGGATAGAGCGTGATCGGCCGGAAAAGCCCCGCCTTAATGCCTTCCGCCCGCAACGTCTCGATCGCGGCTTTGCTGAAGCGACTGCAGATGCCGAAAGCGACCATGACAATGTCGGCGTCCTCGGTCATGAATTCTTCGAAACGGACTTCGTTCGCGCGAATTTTTTCGTATTTCGCCGAGAGCTTCACGTTGAGCTCCACGAGCTCCTGATCCGTGAAAGGAGCGGAAAGCACGAGGTGGCGCGGCCCGTCGCCCGCCCCGGTCGCCGCGTACGGTTTTTCGGGCACGGTTCCTTTGAAGTCGAGCGCCGAGGCGTCGATCGACTCCATCATCTGCCCCACGTAGGCGTCGCCCAAAAGCATCACGGGCGTGCGGTATTTGTCGGCGAGGTCGAAAGCGAGGCTTGAAAGCTCCGCCATCTCCTGAACGGAGTTGGGAGCCAGCACGATCATGTGGTAGTCTCCATGACCGCCGCCTTTCGTGGCCTGGAAGTAATCGGACTGGGCCGGCGTGATGCGCCCGAGTCCCGGTCCTCCGCGGCTCACGTTGACGATCACGGCCGGCAGTTCCGCGGAGGCGAGATAGGAGATCCCCTCCTGCATCAGGCTGATACCCGGGCTCGACGACGACGTCATCGAACGCATCCCCGTGGCGGCCGCTCCGTATACCATGGAAATCCCCGCGAGTTCGCTCTCGCTTTGCAAAAAGACGCCGCCGCGCTTGGGCAGGTTGACGGCCATGTACTCGAGCAGCTCGCTCTGCGGCGTGATCGGGTATCCGAAATAATACCTGCAGCCGGCGCGTATCGCCGCCTCGCCAATCGCTTCGTTTCCCTTCATAAGCACTCTCTCGCCCACGAAATCCCCTCCATGCGACATAATCTTGGATCTTGTTTCATAATCACTATACAAACAACCGTAAAGATCGTCCAATACGCGAATTCCTTGGGCGGCATAGGTTATATCTATGTGTGTGGGAACGTTATAAGTTAACGGCTGGACCTGTGCGGTTCGAGGAGCCGGTCCGACGAGAGGGCGACTTGTCGCGCTTTTTCGATCGTTTGGGAAAAAAAGACCTGTCCTTCGGGGCCCGCGAACAGGAGCTTTCCGTTCGTCAGGTCATATACTTGCGTGCCTTGGCCGGTCGTGTTGGTGATCCAAAACGAGCCTTTGATGAGGCTGCCCTGTCGAAACAGCACGAAGGGAGGGTTTTTCTCCAGAAGGTCGGTGCCGGCAGCTTGCGGCATCATAAGCCCCATGAGCCCCGCGACGGTGGCGGCGATGTCCACCTGCCCAACGGGGGCGTTCGACATGCCCGCAAGAGGCGTTCCATCTGCGCCGTTTGCCAGAAACAGAAGCGGTACTTGCGTCATCTCCCGCCAGAGCGCGGGGTTGGGAGGTGCCGTGCCCGCAGGGGGCAGCACTTCGGTGTCGAAGAGGAAATGCCGCATGCGGGAGTATTCTTCGATCGGAACGCCGCCATGGTCACCGTAGATCACGACCAGTGACCGCTCCATCAGGCCGGATGCGCGAAGGCCTGCGATAAACGCACCCAGCGTTCGGTCGGCGTAGTGAATCGCGCGAAGGTAGTCGCCGAAAATCGTGCCGGTATAAGGTCCCGAGTCGAAGCTGTCGATCGAATCGGGAATCTTGAAGGGATGGTGGCTGGAAAGCGAGATAACGGCGGCGAAAAACGGTTCTCCGAGCGTTTCGAGTTTTGACAGTGTCTCGGCGTAAAACGGCCCATCCGCGATGCCGAGCCCAATTTTTTCCACGCGCGCTCGTTCGCTGTACTGGCTGCTCGCGTCGTAGCGTGCGAACCCGAGCGCGGGGTACATGGCGGGGCGGTTCCAGACGTTCGGGACGTTGCCGTGGAACACGGCGGTGCGGTATCCCTTTTTCGCGAGGGTGTTCGCGAGCGACGCGTATTTCCCGCCCGTGTAGTGCTTGAAGACGGCGTCGTGCGCGAGTGGCAGCAGCGACGTGTTCGCGAGGAACTCCGCGTCGGAGGTGTTGCCGCCGGCGGTCTGGGGGTAGCAACGAGAAAACC
>JAVBRL010000253.1:0-7728 GCA_031547985.1 Synergistaceae bacterium | reverse complement strand
GAACGGGCTGTCGACCGCCTGAGGGCGGACACCCGGCTCGCTTTTCTTTCGCGCTTCGAGCTCTTCGGCGGAGACGAGAAGATCGAGCTTACGCCCCGGGATGTCGATGGAGATCGTGTCGCCTTCATGCACGAGCGCGATCGGTCCGCCCTCGACCGCCTCCGGCGAGACGTGTCCGATCGAAGCGCCGCGCGTGGCCCCCGAAAAACGTCCGTCCGTGATGAGCGCGACCGTGGCCCCTTTTCCCTGCCCGGCGATCGCCGCCGTGGGCGTGAGCATCTCCCGCATGCCGGGGCCGCCCTTGGGCCCTTCGCCGCGGATCACGACGACATCGCCGTCATGGATCTCGCCCGCCAGGATGGCACGCGAGGCGGCCTCTTCCCCTTCGAACACACGCGCCGGGCCCTTGTGTACGAGCATCTCCGGCGCGACGGCCGCTTCTTTGACGACCGCGCCCAGCGGCGCCAGCGAGCCCTTCAAAAACGCCAGTCCCCCCGTCTTGTGGTACGGGTTCGACAGCGGCCGGATCACTTCGTCGTCGGTAACGGCTGCCGAGCAGACATTTTCCGCCACCGTCTCCCCCGTGACGGTGAGGCACTCTCCATGGAGCAGGCTACCGTCCAAGAGGCGTTTGGCGAGCGCGGCGATGCCGCCGGCCGCCCAGAGGTCCTGAATGTAATGGTTTCCTCCCGGGCTCATCGAACAGAGATGCGGAACGCGCTTGCCGATTTCGTTGAAATCTTCAAGCGGCATCGCGTGCCCCGCCGCGTGCGCGATCGCCGGCAGGTGGAGCGTCGTGTTGCTCGACCCGCCGAGCGCTAGGTCGATCGCGATCGCGTTGCGAAAGGCCTCGGGCGTCAGGATGTCGCGCGGGCGGATCTTTTTTTCCACCAGCTTCATGATCGCCCGGCCGGCTTCCTTGGCCAGACGATCGCGCGCGGCGTACACGGCGGGGATCGTGCCGTTGCCCGGCAATCCCATCCCCAGGGCCTCGACCATGCAGTTCATCGTGTTGGCCGTGAACATGCCCGCGCACGAACCGCACCCCGGGCAGGCGGCGTTTTCGATCTCGAGCAGCTCTTCGTCCGACATCGCCCCGCTCGATCGTTTGCCGACGGCCTCGAAGACGGTCGAGAGGTCGATGTTGCGCTTTCCGAGTTTCCCGGCGAGCATCGGGCCGCCCGAGAGCACGATCGCGGGGATATTAAGCTCCGCCGCCGCCATGAGCATCCCGGGGATGATCTTGTCGCAGTTGGGCACGAGCACGAGCGCGTCGAGCGCGTGCCCCTTGGCCATTACCTCGATCGAGTCCATGATCAGCTC
The DNA here is from genome assembly GCA_031547985.1 of Synergistaceae bacterium. Taxonomy (GTDB): domain Bacteria; phylum Synergistota; class Synergistia; order Synergistales; family Synergistaceae; genus JAVBRL01. The sequence goes on along the minus strand of JAVBRL010000253.1, from coordinate 6,405 downwards.
GCGGCTGGGGAGCGAATACTTCATGCCCTCGTGATTCATCGCAATTCCGTCGCAGACGCCGATCACGGGGAACTCGAGCGGCAGGCCGCCGGAGGCGTAAACCCCCGCGCTCACGGCGGAAACGAGGCGCCGCAGGTGCACGTGTCCCGGGATAATCGCGTTGTACGCGTTCACGACGCCGATCCAGGGGCGTTCGATCTCCCAGTCTGCGTACCCTGCCGCCTTCAGCAGGGAGCGGTGCGGCGTCCGTTCGTACCCTTTTTTCGCCAGGTCGCTGTTCATCGTTTTTAAAAAACCTCCTCCTGAAATTACAGGGCTTACAAAGCTTATCGCTTACAAAGAACTTCTCTTGGGCAGGATCATCTCCTCGATTCCCGCGCCCGGCGGAACCATCGGGAAGACTTTCTCGCACTGCGGGATCTTGAAGTCGACGACGACGGGCCCCGGCGTTTCCAGCGCCCGGTCGATCGCTCCCCGCACCGCTTCCGGCTTTTCGACCCGAAACGCGTTCACGCCGAGCGACTCGGACAGCTTGACGAAATCCGGATCGCGCGGGTAAAGCGTGTTCGAATAGCGCTGATCGTAGAAAAGCTCCTGCCACTGGCGGACCATTCCCAGGCAACTGTTGTTGAGGATGAAGACCTTCACCGGGATGTTAAAACGCGCGCACGTGTCGAGCTCCTGGGCGTTCATCAAAAAGCTTCCGTCGCCCGCGATGCAGACCGTCTGCAAATCCGGGCGCGCCATCGCCGCGCCCATCGCCGCGGGAAAGCCGAACCCCATCGTGCCCAGGCCGCCCGACGTCATGAAGCGCCTCGGCCTGTCCACGTTCAGATAGAGCGCCGCCCACATCTGGTGTTGTCCCACTTCGGTCGTGATCTGGACGTTTTCTCGCGAGACGTCGTTGAGTGCGTCCAACACCTGCCACGGTTTGATCATGCCGTCCTCGGCGATACGCGGTGTCGGCTCGTCCTCGCGCCACTTCGCGATCCGTTCGAGCCACGGTTTACGCAGTGCTGCGCTTTTCGCGTCGACGACATCGCCCAGCACCTTCAAAACCCTCGCCGCGTCCCCCAAAAGCCAGACGGTCGTCCCGATCGTCTTGTCGATCTCGGCCGGGTCGCGGTCGATGTGGATCACGCGCGCTCGCGGCGCGTACGTGTCGACCTTACCGGTGCTGCGGTCGCTGAAGCGCGTTCCCACGGCCAGGATCACGTCCGCCTCGATCACGGCGTGGTTCGCCGCCGCGTGCCCATGCATCCCCACGAGTCCCAGGCAAAGCGGATTGGAATCGGGGAACGACCCCTTGCCCATCAGCGACGTGATGACCGGGATCTGCAACTTCTCGGCCAGAGTGAGCAGTTCGGCCGAAGCCTCGGCCGCGATCACGCCACCGCCTGTAACGATGACGGGCCGTGCGGCCTCCCGCAGCAGGCAAACGGCCTTGTCGAGATCCGTCAGGTCCTCGACGGGGTCGGGGTTGTACCCCCGGAACGTCACGTTTTGCGGATAGGACCACTCGTCCTTTTCGCGCTGGACGTCGAGCGGCACGTCCACGAGCACAGGACCCGGACGGCCCGTCTGCGCGATGATGAACGCGGACTTGATCGCCTCGGCGACTCCGCTCGCACGGCGCACCTGCATGCTGTGCTTGACGATGGGAAGCGTGATCCCCAGGATATCGGCCTCCTGGAAATAGTCGGTGCCGATTACTTGCGTCGACACCTGCCCCGTCACGGCGACGATCGGAATGGAGTCGCGGCTCGCCGTGGCGATCCCCGTCACGAGGTTCGTGGCTCCCGGCCCCGACGTCGCGACGCAGACTCCGACACGGCCGCTTGCGCGCGAGTACCCGTCCGCCGCGTGGGCCGCCGCCTGCTCGTGCCGTGTGAGGATCTGGCGGATCGATGAATCGTAAAAACTGTCGAAAAGCGGAATGACCGTCCCCCCCGGAATGCCGAACGTCGTATCCACGCCTTCGGCCTCGAGGGATTTCACGACCATCTCCGCGCCGGATAGTTTCATGCGCGTCACCTCAACTTTCCAGTTTTTCAGTCACTGTGTCCCCCACCCGCGAGCAGAGCGCCGCTCCGCCAAATTCGCAGGGAAGGTATGCCGGGTCGCTTTCTTTCAGATAATCCGCCACGGCGCGTTCGACCGCGCGCGCGGCGTCCCTCTCTCCCAGATGATCGAGCAAAAGCGCGCCGCTTAAGATCGCGGCCACGGGGTTGGCTTGGCCAGTCCCCGCGATGTCCGGAGCCGACCCGTGGACCGGCTCGAACATCGACAGGCCCGCGCCGATGTTGCCTCCCGCCGCCGTTCCCAAGCCCCCGGCAAGCGCCGCCAAAAGGTCACTCACGATGTCGCCAAAGAGGTTCGGCGTCAGAATGACCCCGAACGCGTCCGGCTTACGCACGAGGTGGTAGCACAGCGCGTCGACGTTGACGACCTTCACCGAGATGTCGGAGAACTCCTCTTTCAGCACGCGCACCGCCTCCTGCTCGAAAAAACCGTAGAGCTGCGGCACAGCGTTCGCCTTCGAGGCGATCGTCAATTGCGACTCGCCCCGATTGCGCGCGCAGTTTCCCGCGTAACGCGCGATGCGCGCCACGCCGTTCGCCGAGGCGAACGCCGCCTGCATCGCGATCGGCTGACGCGGCTCGCACTCGAACGAATAACTTCCTTTAAACGTATAAGGCCCCCGCGCGTCGTTCGACGAAAAAGCGAGTTTTCCCTCCGGCGATACGCCGCCGATCCCCACGTAGATGTCCTCCGTGTTCTCCCGCACGACGACGCTGTCGATGCGACGTCCCGCTCCCAGCGGAACGGGCGTCTCGACGCGCTCGAAGCTCATCGAGGGACGCAGGTTCACGTACTGGTCGAACGCGAAGCGAAGCGCCAGCAGGATGCCGCGCTCGAGGATCCCCGGTTTCACCGCCGGGTCACCGATGGCGCCCAGCAGCATCGCATCGGTACGCCCCATCTCCTCCATCGCGCTCGCCGGCAGCACCTCTTGCGTCTTCAGGTAGTGCTTCGCACCGAACGGATAGTGGACCCATTCGAATCCGAATGGAGACACACTCGCGCGGCCGGCCTGCTCGAGCACCTTTTTCGTTTCGTTCACGACCTCCGGGCCGATCCCGTCTCCGGCCACGACGCTGATGCGATACGTCTTGTGCGTCATTGCAGGCGCTCCTTGACGTAATTCACAAGCCCGCCGACGCCGATCAGGTTCTGCAAAAAGGGCGGAAACGGCTGCGAGCGGTACGTCTCGCCGCGCGTCACGTTTTCGATCGTCCCCGAGGCGAGGTCCACTTTCAACCGATCGCCCTTCTTCACTTTCGAAACGGCTTCGGGGCACTCGAGGATCGGCAGCCCCACGTTGATGGCGTTGCGGAAAAAAATGCGCGCGAACGAGACCGCGATGACGCACGACACGCCCGCGCCCTGAAGCGCGACCGGCGCGTGCTCGCGGCTCGAACCGCACCCGAAGTTGCTCCCCGCGACCACGATATCCCCGCAAGCGACACTTCCCGCGAACGTCGGATCGAGGTCCTCCATGCAGTGCGGCGCAAGTTCTTTGGCCGTGTTCGCCGTCAGGTAGCGCGCCGGGATGATCACGTCCGTATCGACGTTGTCGCCGTAAACCCACGCACTCCCCACAAGCTCTATGTTTTTTGCACTTTCCGTCACTGGGCTCACGTGGCGATTCCCCCTTCAAACGATAAATTCAAACAATGAAATCTTGCGGGCGCCGCCCGCACCCGGCAGGGAGCGAGCTCCCTGCACCCTCGTTCGAAAATCAAAAACTAGATATCGCGCGGGTCGGTGACGTGGCCGGTAATCGCCGACGCGGCGGCCGTCAGTGGGCTCGCGAGCACCACTTCGCTCCCCGGATGCCCCATGCGCCCCACGAAGTTGCGGTTGCTCGTCGAGACGCAACGCTCCCCCTCGGCCAGGATCCCCAGGTGTCCCCCCATGCAGGGACCACAGCTCGGCGTGCAGATCGACGCGCCCGCGTCGAGGAACGTCTGCAGATACCCCTTGGCCATGGCGGCGTTGTAGACCTCGAACGACGCCGGAATCACCATCAAGCGAACGCGCTCGTGGACTTTGCGCCCTTTGAGCATCCCGGCGGCGAGCTCCAGGTCGCGCAGGCGCCCGTTCGTGCACGAACCGATGAAGACCTGGTCGACTTCGAGATCGCCACAGGCGCGAGCCGGTTTGACATTACCCGGCAGATGCGGCAGCGCGACGCGCGGGTCGAGTGCTCCGGCATCGATTTCGACCGTGCGCGCGTACGTCGCTCCGGGATCGGCCGTCGCGGGCGTGTAATCGCGTTTGGCGCGTTCGCGCGCGTAGGCGAGGATTTTTTCGTCGGGGGCGAAGAGTCCGGCTTTTCCCCCGGCCTCGATCGCCATGTTCGACATCGTGAAGCGGTCGTCGAGCGGCAGCGCGTCGAGCGCTTCGCCGCAGAACTCGAGCGCCATGTAGCGCGCTCCATCCACCCCGATCCGCCCGATCAGTTCGAGGATCAGGTCCTTGCCCATCACCCACTCGGAGGCTTGCCCCCGATAGACGACGCGGATCGTCTCGGGCACGCGAAACCACGTCTCGCCCAGCGCCCACGCCGCAGCCAGGTCCGTGTGCCCCACGCCGGTGCCGAAAGCGCTCATGGCGCCGCCCGAACACGTGTGGCTGTCGGCTCCCAGAACGATATCCCCGGGGAGGATAAGTCCCTCCTCGAATAAAAACGTGTGCTCGACCCCAACGCGCCCAATCTCCCAGAACAACATGCCCTGCTCGCGGGCGAAAATGCGGCACTCTTTGGCGTTCTGCGCCGACGCGATGTCCTTGGCGGGCGTGAAGTGGTCGGGCACGATGGCACACCGCTTCGGGTCGAAGACCTTCTTGCCGCCCATCTTGCGAAACTCGCGGATGGCGGGAGGCCCCGTGATGTCGTTGACGAAGGCGAAATCGACTTTCACCTGGCAGATCGCCCCCGGACTCACGGGGTCGTTCGTGTGCGTCGCGACGATCGCCTCCGCGAGCGTCCGCGCGCTATGCGTTCGATTCGCCATTGATCTTCACTCCTTTGGCCGCAGCCACCTCGTAGAGCCGGTTGACGGCGTCGACGTAGGCGCGAATCGATGCCTCGATCACGTCCGTGCTGGCGCCGCGCCCCTTGGCGCTCAGATCCTTGTACTCCAGCACGACGTTCGTCTCTCCGAGCGCGTCGGAGCGGTCGCTCGTCGCGCCGATACGAAAGACTTTCAAAACAGGCTCGAAACGCAGCATCTTCTTGATCGCTTTGTACGCCGCGTCGACGGGACCGTTCCCCACGGCGGCGTCGATCAGATCGTCGCTCCCATGCAGCTCGAGCGTGATGCTCGCCGTCGGCATGCTGCCCGCGCCGACCTGGACCGCGTAGTTCTTCAGGCTGTAACGCTGCTCCGGGTTCACGTTCATCACGCGGTCGAGCAGCAACGCCTCGATGTCGCCGTCGGAGACGTCCTTTTTCTTGTCGCAAAGCTCTTTAAAAAGCCCGAACGCCGTGTTCGTCTGTTCTTTGGTCAGGTTGTAGCCGAGCGATTCCACGCGGTCGACGAACGCGTGCCGCCCGGAGTGCTTGCCCAGCACAAGGTTGGTGCCAGGGGCACCGACGCTCTCGGGCGTCATAATCTCGTACGTCGCCCGGTTGCACAGCATGCCGTGCTGGTGGATCCCCGCTTCGTGCGCGAACGCGCTCGCCCCGACGATCGCCTTGTTGGGCTGCACGATGATCCCCGTGAGGTTCGAGACGAGTTTGCTCACCGGATAGAGGCGCGTCGTGTCGATCTGGGTGGTCGCGGGGAACTGGTCGGCCCGCGTCCGCAGCGCCATCACGATCTCCTCGAGCGAGGCGTTGCCGGCCCGTTCACCCAGGCCGTTCATCGTGCACTCGATCTGCAGCACACCCGCGTGTATGGCCGCCAGCGAATTGGCGACCGAGAGCCCCAGGTCGTTGTGGCAGTGAACGGACCAGACGACGTTCGCCGGCGCCGCGGTGCGCTCGATGATCTCGCGCACGAAGTTGTGAAACTCCGTCGGCAGCGCGTAACCTGTTGTGTCGGGAATGTTGAGCGTCGTCGCGCCGCACTCGACCGCCGTCTTGTAGACCCGGATCAAAAAGTCGATGTTCGAGCGGCTCGCGTCCTCCGCGGAGTACTCCACGTCTTCGGTCAGGCTCCTGGCAAGCGAGACTCCGCTTTTGACGGACGCGACCACTTCGTCCTCCGTCAGCTTCAGCTTGTACTCCATGTGGATCGGGCTCGTCGCCAAAAAGACGTGAATGCGCGAACGCGGCGCGTCTTTCAGGGCGTCGTGCGCCGCGCGGATGTCCTCGTCGCGCGTGCGCGCCAGGCC
>JAVBRL010000188.1:0-4157 GCA_031547985.1 Synergistaceae bacterium | reverse complement strand
GCGCCGTTGTCGATCGTTCCCCAGTTGCCCGGCAGTTTTCGCCCGAAATTTCGCAGCTGCAATAAGGGGTCGATCGTTTCCGCATCTGTTTTTCGCGCTTCATCGATCAGAAGCGCCCGCTTGGCGGCGTCGGATTTTGCGATTTCGGCCAGGGTACGCGCTTGCTCGTAGCGGTACTCTTCGCCCGGGAACGGTTTCGCGTCGGCCAGAATGGCGGGCAGTTCGTTCCAAAACGTTTCGGGTATCACCCATTTTGTCTCGCCTTCGCCGGCGCTTGCCTGCGCTTCGCCTTGGATCTTTGGCAGCTTGCTCCAATCGCGCTGTTTCATCTTGCCGGAGTATTGCGAAAGCGGGTAGGCATCGATGCCGGAGATCAAGCTGCGAACCGCTTTTTTATCCTCGGGCGAGTCGCTTTGGAAAACGCGTGGAACGAGCATGCCGGTGTTCGAAGGGGAGCGAAAGATTTTGACGATGCCTTTGGGAGTTTGTCCTTGCCAGTCGGGGCCGACGAGAAGATAGAATCCCGGCTGAGTGCCGTACATGGCGCCCAGCTCGGCGAAACTGTCGGTGCGGATATCCACGGCCTGATAGACCCAGAATCGTCCCTTGAAATCCGGTACCTGCACGACGACCGGCTCGATGTCGAGGGCGAGCAAAGCCGCTCCGTAGACCACGTCCTGATTGGGACAGGCGACGAGGCGCTCGGCGGGATCGATGTAGTCGGTGAGCATGGCGAGGCGGTTCGGTGGGGCGACCGGAACGATGCCGCCCATCAGGGCCGGTTCCTTCAATTTTTCGAACGTAAGCCGCCGATTGTAGATGTTGGCCATGGGCCATCCCCAGAAAGAGGTATCGTGGGCCATCTGACGCAACTGGTTGTCGGAAATTTCCTGAGCTCTGACCGCTTCGGTCGTGTGTCCGAAGAAAAACGCGAGCGTCGCAAGGAGAAGCATCAAACAACATCTTCGAAAGAGCCGTTTCATGGATTCTTTTCCTCCCGTTCGATTATTTGAGTGTGAAAATTTATAGGGCTAACGATAAGTAATTATAGCATCTCTTGACGCGGGGTAAACAAAGCGCCCCGCGAGTGCGTTCGCGGGGCGCTTCGGAGGGGAAAAAATTTTTGCCTCGCAGGCTAGAACTTGAGATCGCCCTTTTTGCGTTTTTCGTCGAAATCGACGACGATGCCGCGCAGGACTTTGGAAAGCAGCAGCAGGCCGATAAGGTTGGGGATCGCCATGAGGCCGTTTAGGGTATCGGCCATATCCCAGAGCGCGCCGAGAAAATCTTTGGCTCCGGTTCCCAGGATCTGTCCGCCCGCTGCGCCGATGATGATCAGCACGATCCAGATGAGTTTCATGACCGGTTTGAACCACACGCCCATGAGGTAAGTCGACGCGGTCTCCGCGTACCAGTACCATCCCAGGATCGTCGTGAACGCGAAGAGCGAAAGCCCTATCGAAAGGATATAGCGGCCTGCGGGGCCCATGCCGGCTTCGAACGCGCGTAGCGTGAGCTGGGCTCCCGTCAGGTCGGGGTAAGCGGTGAGTGCGCCTGTGCTCAGAACGACGAGGGCTGTCATGGAACAGATGATGATCGTGTCCATGAAGACTTCGAAGATTCCGTAAAGCCCCTGCCGCGCGGGATGGTCGACGTTTGCCGCCGCGTGTACCATCGGTGCCGAGCCGAGCCCCGCTTCGTTCGAGAAGACGCCGCGCGCGATGCCTTTCGTGACGGCTTCTTTGACCGTCCAGCCGACGACGGCTCCCGGCATCGCCGACGGATCGGAGATCGCGTAGCGGATCGCCGAGACGAACGCCGCGGGAATGGCCGAAGCGTGGAGGGCCAGGACGACGCATGACCCGATGATGTAGAAGACCGCCATGAACGGAACGAGGTACGTCGTGACGGTCGAAAGGCTCTTGAGTCCGCCGATGATTACGAGTCCGACGAGGATCGCGAGCACGATGCCGCTGTAGAGCGGCTCGATGCCGAACCCGAGCGCGAGCCCCTCCGCGGTGGAGTTCGCCTGCACGGCGCAGCCGATACCGAACGACGCGAGGAAGGTGAAGATGGCGAACAGCACGGCGAGCCATTTTTGCCCCGCGCCGTGCTCCAGGATGTACATCGTGCCGCCGCGCCAGTCGCCGTGCGGATCTTTTTTGCGGAAATGCACGGCCAGGGAGACTTCGGAGAACTTCGTACACATGCCGAAGACGGCGGATACCGTCATCCAAAAGAGCGCGCCGGGGCCCCCCAGATGGAGCGCCGTTGCGACGCCGGCGATGTTGCCCGTGCCGACCGTGGCGGCCATTGCGGAGGCCATGGCCGCGAACGAGGAGATTGATTTGTCTCCGGCCGCCGCCTTCCGTGTCCTGCCAAAAACTTCTTTCCAGACGATTTTGAAGTAGCGTAGCTGTGGAAAACCGAGTAAAAAAGTCAGATAGACCCCCGTCCCGACGAGCAGGCAGAGCATCCATGGTCCCCAGACGATCGAATTAATCGTGTTGTTGAGTCGTATCACCGTTTCCATCGTCGCAAAAATTCCTCCTTTTTCGTGTTTTTAAACCCCCGTGCATTATGTCATGAACATTTCAATTTGTATCGGGTTTTTGGGTATGTTCGTGTTCGCGCTTCGGTTTCCAATCCTGGCGTTTCTTGGGAGAGTCGAAAAGCGCGGCGGGAAGAATTTTGGGTCCGTGAAGCTCCCTGTTGAGTGCGTCGATCGTTTTGAGGGCCCGGGCCCTTTTGGCGGAGGCGATTTTTTTTACGGCGTTTCCGTTTGTTTCCGTGTCGTCGATGTCGAAAAGGCTCGTCTGGAGCGAAGCGTCGTCGCAAAGGCGGCTTAAAACCACTCCCGCCTTGCGGTAGGCGAATCCCGGGCGATAGATTCGTTTTAAAGCCTCGAGGGCGTGATGGAGAAGCTCCGTGTCGTTTGCCGCCGGAGTTTTCAGGGCGACGGTGTCCGTGTTCGCATAACGGTTTTTCGCGAAATGGCTCGTGCGGATGTACACACACAGGGACCCTGCGCGTGATCCTTGGTTTCTGAGCTTGCGGGCGGCCGATACGACGAAGTGCATAACCGGCTCCGCGAGTTCCTCGAAATCGTAAGCTGGGTTTCCGAACGATCGCATTACCTGGATGCTCTTTCGTTTTTCCGGTTCTTCGGTTTCTTCGCCGAACGCGCCGGTCGGTTGCCCTCGCAGTTCCCACGCCGTCATGAGTCCGCGCACGGTGAAGTGTTTGCGGATCCACAGGTCGTCGCACCGACAAAAATCGAGTGCCGTCTTGACGCCGAAACGCGCGAGCGCCTGCGCCGATTTGCGGCCGATCCCCCAGATCTCCTGCACGGGCGTGTTTGCCAAAAGGGCGTCGAGATCGGGATATTCTTCGAGGTTGAAAACACCTTCGCCTGAAACGTCATGTTTGGCGCGATCGGCGGCGAGTTTGGCGAGTGTCTTGGTGCGCGCGACGCCGATGGAGATGGGGACGCCCACGCGGTCGCGGATCGCGCCTCGGATCGTTCGCGCGTAGGCCGTTTTGTCGCGAATGCTCGCGATGGCGAGGTTCAAAAAGGCCTCGTCGATCGAATAGATTTCGATGCGGTCGGTGAAACGAGCAAGCTCTGTCATGACGCGGTTTGAAACCTCTTTGTACCATACGAGATCCCCGGAGAAGACCTCGACTTTGTGATAAGCCAAAAGGCGTTCGACGGAAAAATAGGGCGTTCCCATTTTGATGCCGAGTTTTTTGACCTCTTCCGAACGCGCGACAATGCAGCCGTCGTTGGACGAAAGAACGACGGCGGGTTTGCCTGCGAGTTCTTTATGTCTCAAGCGCTCGCATGCCACGAAAAAATTATTGCAGTCGCAAAGGGCATAAAGCTGGGAAGGCATTTTCGCGAAGCGTCCTTTTTGACGTTTTAACGGTCGAACGCGCCTTGCGAAGCTGGGCCTTGCAAGAGGCCACGAGTGCGCAGGGAAGCGAGTGCCTGTTCGAACGTCGCCATGCCGTACTCGGCGCCGGTCTGGATGAGCGATGGAATCTGCTCGGTCCGACGCGTTCGGATACAGTTGCGAACGGCCGGTGTGGCGATGAGAAGCTCTGCTGCGCAAAGGCGTCCTCCTGCTCCGTCGTCGATGAGTTTCTGGGCGCAA
>JAVBRL010000119.1:0-10833 GCA_031547985.1 Synergistaceae bacterium | reverse complement strand
GAATTGAGCGAATACGAGTAGAATAAACGTACAGCAAAATATCACCCCAAGGGGGCGTGTCGCGATGGATCCGAAAAAAACCGGCAGCATAGCGTGCGATATCACGGACGTTTTGAAGGCATCTCGCTTTTTGAAAGGACGCGTGCGGCACACGCCGCTCGAGCGTTCCTACCCGCTTTCGGAGCGTGTGGGCGCCGACGTCTTTGTGAAGTGGGAAAACCAGCAGCTGTGCGGAGCGTTCAAGATCCGCGGGGCGCTTAACAAACTGTTTTCCCTGAGCGATGCCGAGCGCGCGCGGGGTGTTGTGACCGCTTCTTCAGGCAACCACGCCCAGGCGGTTGCCATGGGGGCGTCACTGTTGGGTATCCGCGCGGTGATCTGCGTCCCGGGCTACTGTCCTGAGACGAAAAAACAGATGGTGCGGCGACGCGGCGGCGAATGGGTCGACTTGCGCGTCATCGGGCACGCGTACGACGAAGCGGAGGTCGAGGCGCTACGGTTGGCGCGCGAAGAGGGGCTCGTATTCGTCTCCGCTTATGAAGACCGCCTGATCGCGGCGGGACAGGGAAGCCTCGCCGTGGAGATGCTGTTCGACGAACCGGAGCTCGACACGATCATCTGTCCGATCAGCGGCGGAGGGCTCATCACGGGCGTCGTGACGGCGGCCGCGGCCCTGCACCCGGGGATTCGCGTCTGGGGGGCACACGCACGCAACAACCCCGGCTGGACCGAGGGGTGGAAAGCGGGGCGGATCGTCCCCGTCGAAGAGCTCGACTCCATCGCCGACGCCCTCGGAGGCGCCGCGTCGCAACCTCTTTTCGAGTATCTGCACGGTCGTCTGGCGGGCGTCGTCGACGTGTCCGAAGATGAAATCGAGCGCGCAATCGCCTTCATGCACCGCGAGCACCATCAGGTGGTCGAGGGGGGCGGAGCGGTGGCGGTCGCGGCGCTGCTCGCGGGTAGGGTGGAAACGGCGGGGCACCGCATCGGCATCGTCGTCTCCGGGGGCAATATCGCCGACGAAAAACTCCTGCCGATCTGCGAGAAATATCTGAAATCCGGCGTTTGAAAAATGGCGTCGCGGGAAACGCGGAAAAAAATAAAAATTCCCCTGCGGGAAGAACCTGAAGTTTGCGGAGGACTGCTCGCCCAGCGGCTGCGGGAAAAGGGATTCGCGCCGCCGCCTGAGGCGGCACCGGAAAATACGCAAGAAACGCCAAAAAAATCTCCGGTGAATACTCCCGAGCCGCTCGATATCGTGCTCGCCCGTGCCGCGAAGATCGTGCTGCAGCGCGAGACGGCCGGGCGTGGGGGAAAGACAGTGACGATCGTTTCGCTGCGGGAAGCCCCGCCCGTCGATCTCGAAGCGCTCGCCAAAGCCCTGCGCAAGGGGCTGGGGTGCGGGTCGCACATCGAAGGTGACCGCATCGTCCTGCACGGCGACATCGTCGACCGCGCGAGCGGGTGGCTTGAACAAAAAGGAGCTAAACGGATCGTACGCGGAAACTGAAAGGATTTAAGAAAACAGTGCGGCCCTGTGAAGCGATTTCGCGGGGTCGCTTTTTATATTTTACGCGTCTTCGTCTGTGGCTTCCGTTACGCTGTACAGTTCCACCATGTAGTCGCGAAAGGCCACTGCCGCAGGGGGAAGTTTGTGTCCTCGGCTCCAGAAGATGGCCATGTTGCGCCGCAGAGGGGGATCCGTGATCAGTACGTTCCACCCGTAGCCGTAGAAATTGCTCCGCAGGACGCTGTCGCTTGTGAGAACGACGCCCACGTTCTGGCGCAGCAGTTCGCGGCGCAACGCGTAATCGCATTCGGCCACGATTTTGGGCGTGAAACCGGCCAAACGGAAGAGCTCGTCCGAAAAATGGCTGAAGGCCGTGTTTTTGGGTTGGCAGATGAAAGGTTCGTCTTTGGCTTCGGCGAGGCTCATGGTCTTGCGGCCGGCGAGCCGGTGGTTCGGGGGGACGCACAGCCAGATGCGGTCGCGCGAGAAGACGACGTGGTCGAGCGCGGCGGTCGCGAAATCTCGTTCGCCAGCGATGATGAGGTCGACGTCCATCTGGGGCAGCTTGCTGTTGATCTCGTCGATGTTGCACTCCACCTGCGTGATCGTGTAGTTCGTATTGTTGCGCATGAAACCCGTCAGCACGTCGCTCCAGATGAGCGCGCTGTTCATGGCGATCGAGACGTTGTTGTCATCGCGCGCACGGATCGACTCCAGAGCGGATGTGGCGTTTTTAAGCGCGCAGATCACCTGATTGACGTAAGTCAGATACGTCTTTCCGTATTCATTGAGCACCAAGCCACGCCCGATACGATCAAACAGTTGAACTCCCAGCTCGTCTTCCAGGCGGGTAATTGCGTTGCTCAAGGCGGTCTGTGATACGAACAGCCTTTCGGCCAGCGCCGACATGTTTTCGTTTTTCGCCAGTTCTTGAAAGTACTGCAGTTGTTTCAGGCTCGGCACACGGCACCTCCCGCAGGCGAATCGCCCGGTCGATCACAAAAATGTGATTCATCATCACGGGGCGATCTTATGGAGCATGATAGATTTTGTATTTGATCCTCATTTGCCCCGATCCTACAGTCATCATATCACGACCCGGAATTTTTGTTCGGTACGCCGCGAATCGGCATAGATTAATGACTCAAAAATGATTGAATATCACATTCGCATATGATTGAACGTTTTTTATTTTATGTTGGATTTATGGGGTTATTGATCCTACCCTCAAAACAAGGTGCTTTTGTTGCGCTTTTAAGCTCGAGGTTTTTCGAGCGATTCGCTGAATCGAACGATTTGAACGAAAGAGGGGAAGAAAGAGATGAATGCGGCGTTGAAAGGGTTGCGTGTCGTCGAGGCGGGACATGCGGTGTCGACCCCGTTTTGCGGGACGATGCTGGCGGATTTCGGAGCGGAAGTGATCAAGGTGGAACCCCCCAAAGGGGGCGACATACTGCGTGGGATGGGCAACTTCAAGGACATGTGGTTCATGGTCGACGACCGGAACAAAAAATGCATCACACTCGATCTGCGTGCCCCTAAGGGTAAGGAGCTCTTCCGGCAATTGCTCTCCAAAGCCGACGTGTTCATCGAGAACTATCGCCCCGGCGCGCTCGACAAGCTTGGTTTCGGTTGGGAACAGGCCCGTATGATCAACCCACGACTCGTCATGGCGAGCGTGTCGGGCTACGGCCAGACGGGCCCCTACCGCGATAAGCCGGGATTCGACCGCCTGGGCATGGCGATGGGTGGGCTCACGCATCTGACGGGTTTTCCCGATGGAGCTCCCTTGCGCCCGGGACTGGCGCTTTCCGATTACCTCACGGGCATGTTCGCCTTGAGCGGCGTGTTGATGGCGCTCTATAACCGGGACGTCGTAGGGACTGGGAAGGGACAGCACATCGACGTGGCGCTTTACGAATCGATCCTGCGGATCAACGAGGCGACGCTCGCCGACTACTCCTACAAGGGCGTCGTGCGCAACCGTGCCGGCAACGAGCATATCTCCACCGTTCCCGGCGGGCACTACCTGACGAAGGACAACAAGTACCTCGTGTTGGCGGTGGGCGGCGATAAAGTCTTCGCCCTCTTCTGTAAGAAGATCGGACGCGAGGACATGATCGAAAAATACAACACCGGCTTGATCCGGCACGAAAACCGCAAGGATATCGATGTCGTGGCGCGGGACTGGGTCGCCCAGCACACGCTGGCCGAGTGCCTCGAGACGTTCGGCGACGACATCCCCAACGGGCCGGTCTTCTCGGTCGAGGATATGTTCACGGATCCGCACTATAAGGTGCGGGAGAACATCGTCCGTGTGCCGAGCAAGTACGGCGAGATCGGTATGCAGGGGGTCGTCCCCAAGCTGTCGGAGACGCCGGGCGAAGTCAAATGGGTGGGGCCCGACATGGGGACGTTCAACAAAGAGGTCTATCAGGACCTTCTGGGCGTGGGTGACGCGGAGTTCGACGCGCTCAAGTCCGAAGGCGTTATCTAAAAAGCGCACCGGAGTCGGCGAGGAGGATTCAACATTGAAGAATTTCGAAAATGCTGTCGCATTCGAAGAGGGGTTGTGGCGAATCGAGGACGGGCGTCCACGCTTGATCGGCAGTGTCTGTGAAGCATGCGGAGAGGTTTATTTTCCCCAAAAAGAGGTCGCCGTTTGTTCGAATTGCCAAGACGAGCGAGTCGTTGAACGTTTGCTCGCCCCGCAGGGTGTCATCACCTCCTACACGGTCGTGTACCAGGCGCCGGCAGGAGGGTTTTACAAAGGGCACGTTCCGTTTATCTGTGCGATCGTCGAATTTCCTGACGGAGTCCATGTAATGGGACACGTGATTGGAATCGAACCGGACGACATGAAGATCGGAATGGCGGTCGAAGTCGTGCTGGATGAACTGTACGCGGAAGGCGAGGCAACGGTCGTCGCCTATAAATTCGCGCCGCTGGGGCAGGAGGGGTAGGCCATGCGGGACGTCGTGATTACGGGAATCGGCACCACGCGTTTTGGATCATACCCCGAGACGCCAAACTACGCGCTGGCGACGCAGGCGCTTCTGGCGGCGCTGAAAGACGCGCGCACGCCGTGGAAAAAAATCCAGGCGGCCTATTGTGGCAGCGTTTACCAGGGGACGGGGTCGGGGCATCAGGCATTGCGTGAAATGGGATTGATCGGCATTCCGATTGTGAACGTCGAAAACGCGTGTTCAAGCGGATCTTCGGCCTTTCGCCTCGCGTATCAGGCTGTGGCGAGCGGACTTTACGACACGGCTGTCGCGCTGGGTTTCGAAAAAATGCCCAAAGGGCCCATCCCCAGCACCGCGTTTCGCTCGTGGCAGCTCAAGTTGGGCTTCAACGTGCAGCCGGCCAACTACGCGCTCGAGGCGATGGAATACATGCACACGTACGGCGCCACGATTGACGATATTTCGGCCGTGACGGTGAAAAACAGAAAACAGGGCGCTTTGAACCCCAACGCGCGTTTCCAGAAGGAAGTGACGCTCGAGGAGATCGCCGCCTCGCGCATGATCGCCGAGCCGTTTCGCCTGCTGCACTGCGCGCCGATCGCCGACGGCGCCACCTGCATCGTGCTGTCCGTGCGAGGGGCGGAGGCCGAACCGCGGCGTGCGGTTGCGGTCAAGGCGAGCACGCTTTGCTCGGGGGTGTACGGCGACCCCTTCTACCAAAACGGCATGCTGAAAAGTGTGAAATATCCGCCCCAGGAGGGGTTCGTCGAGATTTCGGCGCGTGAGGCGTACGAGGCGGCGGGCCTGGGGCCGAACGATATGGACGTCATTCAAGCGTACGACAGTATGGCGGCCGGAGAACTGTGGGATCTCGAGAAATTGGGTTTCTGCGGTCCCGGCGAGGCGCCCGCCCTGATTCGCGAGGGGGTTTTTTCGCTCGGCGGCAAAAAACCGTGCAACACGGACGGTGGTCTGATGAGCAAGGGACACCCACTGGGTGCGACCGGGGCGGCGCAGATTCACGAGATCGTCATGCAGCTTCGAGGCGAGGCGGGACCTCGCCAGGTCGAAGGAGCGCGAATCGGTATGACGCACGCGATGGGCGCGGGCCCCAACAGCTCGGTCACCATCCTGGCCCGATAAAAAAATAAAACGCCGCGGCCCGCTTAGAGAAGCGGACAAGCCGCGGCGCTCATTTTTGTATATGGAGCCAAACACAAAAAAGATAAGTTGGCGTAGCCTGAACGTAAAGGAGCGAATGAAAATGGATTCGATCGAAAGAGTTGTCATTGTTACGGGAGGCGCGGACGGCCTGGGCAAGGAGATCATCCGTCAGTTCCTGATGAAGGGATATGTCGCCATAGCCTGCGATATCAACGAGCGCAAGCTGGACGACAACATCGCCGAATTCGCCTCGCTCGAGGGGCGATACGTCCCCAAGGTGCTGGACGTTACTCGGGAAGCAGAGATCGCCCAGGTTCTCGGTGAGGTGATCGAGCACACCGGACGTGTCGACGTGCTCGTGAACAACGCGGGCGGGTCGTTTGCGGTTTCGCAGCCCCTAGAGCAGATCGACACGGCGGACTGGGACAAGGTCGTGAACGTCAACCTGCGGGCCGTCTTTTTATGCTGCAAGGCAGTGATCCCGGCCATGAAGGCGCAACGCTACGGGCGTATCGTGAACATGTCGTCGATGGCCGGCCGTAGCCGCAGCTACTTCGGTGGTGTGCCGTACGCGGCGTCGAAGGCGGGCATTATCGGATTGACCCGGCAGTCGTCCAAAGATCTCGGGGCGTACGGCATCACGATCAACGCGATCGCTCCCGGCATCATCATTAGCGGGGAGCGTATCCGCAACTATTGGGATACCACGAAGACCCAGGAAGATCGCGACGCGGCGCTCGCCGCGATCCCGATGGCACGGATGGGAGGGAGCGAGGACATCGCGAATGCCGTGATGTTCTTGGCGGACGAAAAAGCGTCGTATATCACGGGTGCCGTGCTCGACGTCAACGGAGGTCTGTGGGTCGGTTAAACGCCTGCTCGGGCTTGCGACGTGTTTTTGAGCGTTGGGAAAGGAGGTGAGAGTGGAAATGAATCCGGATTTTGTGATCTTCGCGTTCTGGTATCTGGCGCAGTTCCTTTTCTTCGGCGGCATGGTCATCTATCTGGTGAACTCGAAAAAAATTTAAAAGACTGTGCAAAATTCTTTTAAATCTTACTTGAATCGTCGCTTGCGACGTAATATTTCGATCAAGAATGGGGTGTGAAGCACGTTGTCTATCGTCGGCATACTGACAATTGCCCTGATGGTGGCTTTGGCCATCTTCACATGGGTCACCAGAGATAAAGCGGACTCCGAGAAGGAGTTCATGAACATGAACCAGAGCGCGAGTTGGATCATGATCGCGGGAACATACACGGCGACGCTGATCAGCGCCGTCGGCATGGTGGGTCTCCCGGGGCAGTCCTACTCGATCGGTTGGCTTTATGGTATCGCGAATTGGGGCTCCACCGTGGGCCTGCTCTTGAGCGCTCTCTTTTTCGGTCCCGCCATTCGCCGTTTCGGCAAGACCACGATGAGCGAGTTCTTCCAGCATCGCTTCGACAGTGAGAATTTCCGCTTCCTGACGGCGTGCGTCGTCGTCTTGGGCACCGGTGCCTACTTCGTCAGCCAGACGATCGGAGCGGCGGTCATCCTGGAGACGATCCTGGGCATTCCCTACAACGCTACGGTCGTGATCGTCATCCTGCTCGTCATCTACCTGGCTCTCGTCGGCGGCGCCAAGACCGTCACGATCACCGATACGATCATGTTCGTCATCATCGCCATCGGCCTGGGGATGATCTTCTGCCCCTTGATCGTTGCGCGGGCCGGATTTGAAAACATCGCGGCCTACGCGCGTGACAACCCCGACTTCTTTAAGGCGGGCGGCCTCGTGAAAGCGCCCCTGGGGACCATTCTGGGCTTCATGTCGCTGTGGGCGTTCGGTATCGGGGCCAACCCCGTCAACCTCTCCCGCGCCTTTCTGGCCAAGAGCAACCGCCACTGGATCAAAGGGATGATGCTGGGATTCTGCGTTGCCATGCTGCTCATCTGGGCGGCACACTCGGCGGGCGGCGCGATCCGCATCATCAATCCCGATATCAAAAACGGTTCGGCGGCGTTGCCGTGGGCGGCGCTCAACGCCGTTCCTCTGATCATCGGCCTGGGCGGCATCCTGGGGCTGGCGGCGGCGTGCGTCTCGACCGCCGACACGCAGCTGCTCGTGACGGCGCAGTCGTTCGTGCTCGACATCTTCGGCCACTTCAAGAAGGACATGACGGCGAAAGAGGCCATGAAGTACACCCGCATCATGCTGGTCGTGCTGGGGCTTCTGGGGCTGTGGCTGACGCTGGGGCGCCCACACTTCGTCGTGGCTTTCGGTAACTTCGGCGCCTCGGTCTACGCGGCGGCGTTTTTCCCGATCATCTCGATCGCGTTCTTCAAGCAGTTCGTCACGAAGCCGGCGGCTTACGCGGCCATGACGACGGGTATCGTGTGCGACTTCGTGCTGCACGTCATCCCCGTTTTCAACGGTAAAGCGTGGGGAACGGTCTCCTACCTGCCGTACGGCATCCACCCGGTGCTCTGGAGCACCGTGCTGGCGTACGTCGTGCTGGTGGTCGTCAGCATGGCGACCAAGCCGACGCAGCCGGAGATCCTTGCGTTCGAGACCGCGATGAAAAACCGCGAACCGATCGATACTTCGATCAGTGACGGCAATTTGAAAACGTGCGCTTACCTGCTGATCGCTTTCGGTTTCGCACTTTTCGGTTATATCCTGTTCCTCGCCAAGCTGACGTCGGGCGTTTAACGCTTTTTCCGCACGGGCGCCGTCCTTCCTGCCGCGCTTTCGAGGCAACTCCCGAAAGCGGCGAAGGCGGCGTCCATTTTTTAGTAATGAAGAAAGAGGCATGCCATGAAAGATGATCTTTTGATTCGAAACGGACACGTCGTCGACACCGCTTCGGGGGTCGATGGCATACGGGACGTCGCGATCCGCGGGCGCAAGATCGGCCCGGCGGGCGAGGCGTCCGAAGCCGCCCACGTCGTCGACGCGACGGGGTGCTACGTCCTCCCCGGGTTGATCGACTACCACACGCACGTCTACTGGGGGGGCAGCACGTTCGGGGTCCATCCGGACCTGTTGCTCGCCGTCGGCGTCACCGCCACGGTCGACACCGGAACGAGCGGCTACGCGAACTACGAGGCGTTTCGGCGCGGCGTAATAGGGTACAGCATGCTCAAGATCAAAAGCTTCCTCAGTGTGAACCCCGCGGGACTGTTCGATCCCAAGTATCACATGCATTACGAACCGGAACATTTCAACGTTCCACGCCTAGCGCAACTCAAAGAGCTTTACGGCGACGACATCCTGGGGCTCAAGATCATGATGAGCCGCGTCAACGTGGGAGACTACGGCCTCGAGCAGCTTGACGCCACGATCGCCGCAGCGCAGGAAATAGGCGATATGCGCGTCTGCGTCCACACGACGGATCCGCCCTGCGAGCCCGAAGCGATCGCGCGCCGCCTGCGACCCGGCGACATCTACTGCCACTGTTACACCGGGCGCGAGCGCACGATTCTGGACGCAAACGGCAAGGTCCGGCGCGGAATTCTCGAGGCGCGCGAACGCGGCGTGCTGTTCGACGCGGCCAACGGTATGAGCCATTACGACCACGAACTGGCGGCCGCGGCGGTCGCTCAAGGTTTTTTGCCCGACATCATCAGCACGGACGTCGTAGCGAGCGCGCTCAACACGTCGCGGCGTGCCAAAAGCCTGCCGTACATCATGTCGAAATACCTCTCGCTCGGGCTCGACTGGAAGACGGTCGTGAAGGCCGTCACCGAGACGCCCGCGAAGCTGATGAAAATGGAAGGTGCCATCGGCACCTTGAAGCCCGGCGCCTGCGCCGATGTCACGATCGTCAAGATCTTGGATGAGACCGTGTCGTATGAGGACTGGAAGGTGACCTACAAAAAAGGTGACCGTCTCGTCGTTCCGCTGATGACGATTTGTAACGGTGTTGTGGCTTATTGCCAGGGCACGTTCGACAACGGACAATAAAGAGATGTAAAAGATCCTAAAAGGGGGTATTGCCTTGAAAGCGATCGTTAAAACCAAGCGCGAGTTCGGAGCCGTCGAGGTGAGGGACGTCCCCGAACCGGCGATCGTGCGCGACAATCACGTGAAGCTTCAAATTAAGAGCGTTGCGGTTTGCGGAAGCGACGTGCACACGTACGAGTACATCCCAAGTTCGCACTACATTCCGGTTCCGCTCATCATGGGGCACGAGTACAGCGGCGTCGTCGTCGAGACAGGGAGCAAAGTCACGGACTTCAAGGTCGGCGACCGTGTCATGGGCGAGGCGGTCGCCAATTGCGGCCTGTGCGTCAACTGTCGCGCGGGCAAGAGCACGGCCTGCGTGAGCCCCGACAAGTTCGGCCTCACGGTCGACGGTGCCATGGCCGAAGCGTTCGTCGTGGAGGACCGCTTTTTGCATCACCTGCCCGACAACGTGCCGTTCGAGGACGCGGCGGCGGCGCAGCCGTTCGCCGTGAGCCTGCACTGCGTGTTCGACAACTGCGTCGTCAAGCCGGGAGACAGTGTCGTCGTTTATGGTCCCGGCATCATCGGGAATGCCGCCGCTCAGCTTGCAAACGCCTGCGGGGCGGGAGCGGTGTTTTTGTGCGGCGTCTCGGCCGACGTCAAAGAGCGCCTGGCGATTGCCGACCGCCTGGGGCTCATCCCCGTGAATCTCGAGGAGACGCCGATCGAAGAGGCGGTGAAAAAACGCACCGGCCGGTCCGACGTCGACGTCGTGATCGAGGCCTCTGGCTCGGGCGCGGCTCTCGCCGGCGGCATCAAGATTCTGCGCAAGGCGGGGTGCCTGAGCGTCGTCAGCATCTTCCCCAAACCGGCCGAGGTGGCGCTCGCCGACCTGGTGCGCAAGGAGATTCACATGCGCACGAGCTACACCGGTGACTGGACGAACTACGACCGTACGCTCACGTTGCTGTCGCAGGGAAAGCTCCAGATCGCGCCGCTCATCAAGACGTACGATTATCGCGATGCCCCGAAAGCCCTCGAGGACGCGTACAACAAAGAAGTGCTCAAACCGGTTTTGAACTTCTAAAGGGGAGACACGACGATATGATCACTCTATCTGCCGGGCAAGCGCTTGTGAAGATGCTCGAAAACCTCGGGATCGAGGTCGCTTTCGGCGTTCCGGGCTTTCAGGCGCTGCCGTACTACATGGCGATTGCCCACAGCGACAAGATGCGGCACATCCTGGTCCGCAACGAGCAGGCGG
>JAVBRL010000072.1:0-14430 GCA_031547985.1 Synergistaceae bacterium | reverse complement strand
ATCCGGGGGGCGATTTTGTCGGTGCGTGCAGGCCAGCTCACCGCGGCGCGGTCGCTGGGGATGAGCCGCGCGCAGGCCATCGTCTCGATCGTGCTGCCGCAGGCCGCGCGGCGGGCGTTGCCGGGCTGCTCCAACGAGATCATCTACCTGATCAAATACTCGTCGCTGGCGTACATGCTGTCTTTCATCGAGCTCACCGGTGCGGGTAAGATGGTGGCCACGCGGTCGTTCCGCTTCACGCTCGTCTTTTCGATCGTGGGGGCGATCTACCTCTGCCTCGTGTCGGTGGCGTCGCTCGTTTTCGCCTATGTCGAAAAAAAATACGCCGTCCCCGGATTTGAAACAAAACGCAAATAGTGGTAGCCTAATGGATACGAGTTTCGAAAGGGGAGTCCGCATTTGCTGAAGTGCCCTGTCTGCGATAAGGGAGTCATCACCGCGTACGTGCTTGTGGGGCACGGTATCGTCCTGCAGGAGAATACCGAGGACGCCGTGTTGCCGTGCACGGCCCAGGTGATCCCGAGCGCGCTTCTGATGTGCCCGGAGTGCGACGCGCTCACGTTTCTGGCCGGCGATTCGAAAAAATTGGCGGGCTTGAAGCGCGTCGACCCCAAGGAGCTGGCGGGTTATGCCGAGGCGCCCAACAAAAAAGTCTCCGAACTGACGGAGGAGGAGCGAAGCGAACTGTACCAGGAGCTGCGCAACCGCCTGAGGATGGAGTCGGGGTCGTGAGCCGCAAGGGGTTTCTCTCGCAGGAGCTGATCGAATTCGTGCTCGGGCAGATGGAAGTGCGTCTGAGCGAGTTGGAACAGCAGATGGACGACCTGCTCTTTCGCGACCGCGTGATCGAAAAAAAGATCAACGACCTTTCCGTGTTGCACCACGACCTGACGCAAAAGGGCGGCGACCTCTTCAAGACGACGCGCTATTTGAGCCGCCGTGTGCACGAGCTCGACGAGATCGAGCTGGAGTCGAGCAAACAGATGGAAAGCCTGCAGTTCTGGAATCGCATCTACCGCATCGGCTTCGCGGCGTCGCTCGTGCTGCTGTTGGGAGCCGCCGGTATCGTTGCGATGCTGCTGATGACGAAATAATTCTTATAATTTTAATTTTTTTGGTTTTGAGAAAGAGGGGTCCAGGGAGCGGTGCTCCCTGGATTTTTTTATTCTTTTTTTTGTTTTGCGTTTTTCAGGTTTTCCAGGTAAAGCGAGCCGTTTTTGAAATGTAGCGCCATGATCGAGGCGAACTCGTAGCCCACGTGCGCGAGCAGGTGGGCCGTGATGCCGCTGGGGTCGTACGACGGCAGCATCTCGACCATATCGAAGGCCACAAAGCGCAGGTCGCGGAGGCTGCGGACGAGCGAGAGTGTCTCGCGGCTGGTAAAGCCTTCGACCTCGGGGGTGCCGGTGCCGGGCGCGTAGGCGGGGTCGACGAAATCGACGTCGAACGAGAAAAAGGCGGGGCGGTCGCCGACGCGCCTTTTGATCCATTCGCTCGTCTCGTCAAGGCCGCTGTGGCGCATGTCCTCGGCCGTGACGACCTCGAGCCCCAGGTCGAGCGAGTCGCGCACTTCGCCGGGGTGGTACATCGATCCGCGGATGCCGACGGAGATGGAGTGCGCCGTATCGAGCAGCCCCTCTTTGACGGCCCAGCGAAAGGGCGTGCCGTGGTTGTATTGGAGGCCGAAGGGCTCGTCGTCGGTGTCGGCGTGGGCGTCTAAGTGTACGAGTGCCACGGGGCCATAACGTTTTGCGACGGCGCGCAGCTCGCCGAGCGTGACGGAGTGGTCGCCGCCGATGCACACCGGGACGACGCCGGCATTCAAGAGCGGCGTCAACCCCTCTTCGATCAGGTCGTACGTTTTTTCGATGTTGCCGGGGACCACCTCGAGGTCGCCGTAGTCGATCGCCGAGAGGTGGTCGAAGAGGGCGATGCGCTGGATCGGGTTATACCTGCGGACCATGACCGACGCATCGCGGACCGCGGCGGGGCCGAAACGCTGCCCCGTGCGGTAGCTCGACGCCGTGTCGAAGGGGATGCCGACGAAGGCCAGGTCGACGTCCCGCGTTTCGCGTACGAACGGCAGCCTCATGAACGTTCGCACACCGCAGAATTTGGGGGATTTCAACGAATCGACGGGGTGGTATTTTTTCGCGTTTTCCATCACGGAGCCCTCCTTGTCTTGGTTTTTCAGTTTTTAGTGGCGCGAGGCGGGGGCGTTCGCGATCGCCTCGAGTACGTTGCGAGATGCCGTAGAATTCAGGTAGTCCCACGTAGCATCGGGCACGAGTGGGCGGACGGCTTTTAAGTTTCGCTCACGCAAGTGCGCGCGCACAGTCGAGGCGCTGACGGCCGCGCCGTCGCGCTCCGTGCGCGGGATTTCGACCAGCGAGATGCCGAAGCGCGGCAGGATTTTTTTCATCGTCTCGTTGTAGACGCTCGTGACGGGGCAGTACGGCTCCGTTCCCACGAAGCGCGTGCGGATCGCCAGTGCGGGCGCGATCTGCGTGGCGAAAATCGTCACGTCGAGCTCGGCGTGCACGGCCGCCAGGTCGCACTCGCGCGTGAAGTACGATGGGAAGCTCGCACCGGAGACGACGTAGGGTCCCCCGGAGTGCACGAACACGCGGCTTGCCTCCCGCAAGGCCCGCACGTTTTCCTCGATCAGTCGATAGCGCACGGCGAAGGGAAAGAGCGACCGCTCCTCGGCGACCACGATCAGGTGTAGTGGGTCGCACTGTTTGACAGCCTGCTCGATCAAAAACAGGTGCCCGTTCGTGAACGGGTTGGCGTTGAGCACGATCGCCCCGCCGCCGGCTGCGCCGGAGGCGGACGAAGGCGCTTCGGGGAGCGACGCAGACAGCCGCGCGCAAAAATCGCGGATATTGTCTCCGGGGCCCCACTCGAGCAGCGCCGCTCTCTCCGTGGCGGCGACGGGCGTGAAGGCGAGCGCCGTGAAAAGCGCTGCTTCGGCCGGTTTCGTGAAGAGAAAAAAGTGCGTGATCCCCCGCTCCATTCCCCAGCGGAGCAGCTCCGTCGCGAGCGGCGCCGAGAGCCCTTCGCCCGCGCGGTCCGGCGCGAGCGCCATCCCCTGCAGAACGTTGCCCACGAGCGAGCCGGTGCCCACGAGGCGTTCGTTTTCGTCGTAAAGTCCCAGAATGAGATCTTCGTTTCCCGGAACGGAAAGTCCGCGCGAGGTCAGAAGAATTTCGCGCGCGCTGAGTTCGGATTTCGCGACGAGCGTTCGCAGCGTCGTTCCGCTTGACGGCAGGTACATGGCGCCAGCCTCCTTGTCCTTCGGTAAAGATTCGCAGAATTGCGAATACGAATTAACTATAGCACCAATGGCTTTCTCGCGTCCCATTCGGGCACGCTCGGGGGTGTCCAGTTTTTAACGGAAGCGATACAATGGTTTCAATTAGAAACGTCAATCAGGAACGTGTCGGAGGGGTGTGGCGATGAAGCTCAAAATTTTGGGTGCGGCCGGCGAAGTCACCGGTTCCAACTACCTTGTGCGGACGAACGAAACGAACGTTTTGGTGGACTGCGGCTTTCACCAGGGGCGCGACGAAAAGGGTGCGGAGGACGAAGAATTCGAGTTCGTTCCTTCCGATATCGATGTCGTGCTGCTCACGCATGCGCATATCGACCACAGCGGGCGCATCCCCTTGCTCGTCAAGAAGGGCTTTGCGGGGCCCGTCTACATGACGGCGGCGACGGCGGAGCTGTGCGCGGTGTTGTGGCGCGACACGATGAAGATCATGCGCGAAGAGGCGCAGTGGAAATCGCGTAAGAACGAGCGCAAGGGCTTGGCGCCCATCACGCCGCTTTTCGACGAACATGACGTGGAGCATGCGATTGCCAAAATCAAGACCGTGGGATACGACAAGATCGTCGACATCGCCTCGGGCGTCCGCGCGCGCTACCGCGAGGCGGGGCATATCCTGGGCAGCGCTTCCATCGAAGTGTGGCTCGAAGAAGAAGGCAAACAAGTTAAGATCGTCTTTTCAGGTGACCTGGGGCCGCAGCATTCGGTACTGGAGCCGCCGCCCGCCGTGATCGAAGAGGCGGATTTCGTGGTGATCGAGTCGACGTACGGCGACCGTTTCCATCGCACGCTCGAAGAAACGCGCGAGGAGTTTCGCCAGGCCGTGACGGACGCCGTCAAAGACCGGGGCAAGATCCTCGTGCCCACGTTCGTGGTCGACCGGGCCCAGCGCGTGCTGTACGAATTTTTCCTCATGCAGCGCGACCGTCCGGAGATGAAATTCCCGCCGATCTATTTCGATTCGCCGATGGGGCTTTTGGCGACACAGCTTTACGGCAAGTACCTGGATCGTCTTTCGCCCGAGCTGCGGGGGCACATCGAAAGCGGTCAGGACCCCTTCCTGCCGAAGGGGACGCGCTATGTCAAGACACCCGAAGAATCGCGCGAGATCAATAACGACCCGTTTTCGGTCGTCATGGCGGGAAGCGGCATGTGCAACGGCGGACGCATCGTGCATCACCTCAAACACAACCTGTGGCGCCCCGAATGCCACGTCTTCTTCGTGGGGTTTCAGGGGTACGGAACGTTGGGCCGCCGGTTGGTCGATGGAGAGAAGGTCGTGCGCATCGCGGGCGAGGAGGTCGCCGTCAAGGCGGCGTTCCACACGATCAACGGTTTTTCGGCCCACGGCGACCGGGGCGATCTGTTGAGCTGGGCCGGCAATTTTAAGAGCGCGTCGACGTTTTTGGTCACGCACGGCGAGCCCAAATCGAGCGAAGCGCTGGCGGCGGGGTTGCGCGATCAAGGAAAGAGCGCGATCGTGCCGAAGCTGCGGGAGGAGATCGACCTGCTCGCGCGAAGCCGCGTCGAGCTGCCTCAAAGCGCCTGCGCCACATCCGAAGCGGATCGCCAGGAGGCGCTCAAACTGTTGCAGCTCATCACGAGCGAAGCGATCCTCATCCGCGACGAGCTCGAGGAGTGTGAGGATTTCCGCGTCGTGCTGCCGCTTTTGAAGTCGACCCAAGCGCTCATCAGTTCGATCGACGTGGCGAGGCAAGCCTCCCCGCATGGGGAATCGACGCGAAAAACCGCCTAAAGTGCGGATTTTCAAAGCCGCGCTCCCGGGCATAGAATAGGGCGGCAAGTGGATGAAGAGGAAATCGAAAGGGGCTTGAAAGAAAAAATGCGTCGAATGATCGCGTTTTCTGCGGCAATCGCTGGGGCAGTTCTTTTTCTTGCCGTGTGCGCGTGGGTGTTTTCCGCGAAATGGGGAGGCCCTTCCATCGTGAGATTGCTGCCCAAACCCGGGGAAGAGCACGCGTATGTGTTGCTGCACTCGAAAAAGGACGGCCTTTCGGCGCGCTCGATCGAAATCGCATCCATGGCGACCGGCGTTTTTTTTCCGCTTGCCCCAGGGTCCGCCGATGTGACGCTCGCTGTGAAACTCGCGGCCTCCGGAGGTCCGGTCGCGCTGCTTTTAGGCCCGCAAGAGGAGGGTCCGTTTTCGCTCTTGGGCGCGATGGAGCTTTCGCGCGCCGATCGCAAGGCGATTGCAGAAGGACGTGTGCCCGATCGATGGAACGCCTCCAAGACGTCTGGCGGCACACTCGCACTCGAAAAAGAGGGCGAACTGTGGAAGCTCGTCTCGTCCGAAAGCCCGACTCCGCTTTACCTGAAGCCCGCAGGGCGCACGCTCTACATGGCGCTCCGGGCGGAGGATTTTCGTGTTTTGGAGTCGGTGGCGCAAAAACGTGTCTCGGGTTTCGATGCGAAATGGAGCGTCGAACGCGAGTTCGACGCGCATGCGCAAGTGGGATTCGGCGATCGCACGGACGCGCCGATGACGCTGCAGTTCGCCTGGAACGGCGCGGCGGATACGACCGTGCACTGGAAGGTCTTCGGCCTCAAGGAAAACGCGTCGCGCGCTTTTCGCCGCATGCCGAAAGCTCTTTCGTGGGCGACGAACGAAGCGTTCGTGCCGGCATCGCCCCTTTTCGCCATGGGCATCAACATGCCGGATCTGACCCGTAAGATCGAGGAGTGGCCTCGTCCGCTAGGGCTCGTTGCAAGTTACGGCGCGAGCCTGGGACTTTCTGAGTCGGACATTCGGCGGGTGCTCACGGGGCCGCTCGTGGCCTCGATCGGGGGGCAGATGCGCTTTTTATGGGTCACGCTTCCCGGCGTGATGGTTGATTTCGAGGCGTCGGGAAGGATCCGCGACAAATTGATGAACGCGTTTTGGGGGTACTTCCTCATGAAGGCGAAGCCCGACCCGATCCCCGGTTTCGAGTCGGGCGGGGCGACCGACCTGCCGTTTTCGTTGGTGGCCGCTTCGCAGGGTGACCGCGTGCTGCTGGGCGTCGTCGACGCGGCGTCGCTGCAGCCCCGCCAGACGGCGGGAACGTTTTTGCAGGGGGAGCTGGGAAAATTCCTGGGCGCCGAAAAAAATTGCATCGGCTGGCTTTTCGTCGACGCGCCGAAGTTGCTGAAAGCGCTCCCCGATGCTTCCGGGGCACGCTCCTTGATGAATGACGACGAAAACGAGGACGAAAACGCCCCGGAGGAGGGCGACGTCACCGAACGCCTGCAGAGGATCCTACTTCCCTTTGGAAAGGTCGCCATCCTGTGGGATCAGTTTGACGCGGGGCGTTTTATCTGCTTACAATAAGCCTCGCGCCTTTGCGCGGAAGGGGTTTTGTTGGGTGATGGAAACGAAAGAAAATGCGCTGGACGTTTTGGTTTCGCGGGGGCTCCTCGAGTGGTGCAGCGACGCGGAGGAGCTTAAAGAGGCGTTCGACGGCTCGATGGTCACGGCGTATGTCGGTTTTGACCCGAGCGCCGACAGTTTGCACGTGGGGAATATGGTGCCCATTATGGGACTTGCGTGGCTGCAGCGCCTCGGACATCGCCCCATCGCCCTGGGCGGCGGCGGCACGGGGCTGATCGGTGACCCATCGGGCAAGACGAAAGAACGCAGCCTGCTCTCCGAGGAAAAAGTGGCCTCGAACCTCGAGGCGATCAAAAAACAGCTCGCCCAGTTTCTCGATTTCGAACGCGCCCCCAACGGCGCGCTGCTTCTGAACAACGGCGACTGGCTCGTGACGCTGAAGTTCATCGAGTTCCTGCGCGACATCGGCAAGTATTTCCCGGTGAGCTTCCTGGTGAACCGCGAGTACGTGCGCAGCCGCGTGGAAGACGCCGACAAATCGATCACGTACACGGAGCTTTCGTACATCCTGTTGCAGGCGTACGACTTCAACCACCTCTACAACGCTTTCGGCTGCACGCTCCAGATGGGGGGCAACGACCAGCAGGTCAACATCATCGCGGGCATGGACCTGATCCGCAAAAAAAGCGGCGGACGCGCCTACGGGGCGACGTTTCCGCTGCTGCTCACGTCGTCGGGGCAGAAGTTCGGCAAGTCCGAACAGGGGGCCATCTACCTCTCGCCGGAGCGCACGAGTCCGTACCAGTTCTACCAGTTCTGGGTCAACACGGAGGACTCCGACGTCGAAAAGCTCTTCAAGCTCTTCACGTTTCTGCCGCTTGCGGAGATCGAGCGGATCGTGGCGTCGCACGGGCGCGACCCGCAGCTGCGCGCCGCGCAAAAACAGCTCGCGTGGGACGTGACGTGCCGCGTGCACGGCGAGGAAATCGCCACGCGTGTGCGCGAGGCGAGCGCGCTCCTTTTCGGCGAACTCGACATCAAACAAGCTTCGGAGGATGTCCTGGACGTTCTGGCGCGCGAGGTTCCGTTCGCGAAGTTGAATGTGGCGCTTCCCTTGCCGCTGGTCGACGTGCTCGTCGCAAGCGGCCTGAAAGAGTGTGCTTCCAAGGGGGCCGCGCGGCGTAAGATCCGCGAGGGCGGCGTCTACTTAAACGGTGTCCGCGTGACGGACGAGGCCGGGCAGCTCGGAACGGGTGATCTCTTAGCCGGCGGGCATGTGCTGCTGCGGGTCGGTAAGAAGGACTACTGCCTCGTAAAGATCGCATGAGCTGGGAGCGAAAAATTTCGAATACGCTGCTGCGCTTCCTGCGCAGCGAACGACGTGCGCTTTTTCTGGCCAAGTGGCTGGGAAAAGCGCTTGTTTTTACCGCGCCGCGCAAAGACGTGGCGCTCGTCAACATGCGGATCGTTTTTCCCGAGATGCCCGAGGCCGAGCGGCTCGAGATGCTGCGGCGCAACTACGAACACCTGGCGCTGCTCGGGGTGGAGGCGCTTTGCCTCCAAAACGACCCGGCGCAAGTGCTTGGATGGTTCGAGTCGATCGAAGGGGGCGAGCGCTTCGATGAAGCGCGGAGCGCCGGCAAGGGTCTGATTTTGCTTCACGCTCATCTAGGGAACTGGGAACTTACAGCGGCGTGGTTCGCCCAAAAGGGGTACCCGATCGGGGCGGTCGTGCAACACTCGAAAAAAAAAGGACAGCGCGAGCTCATCCAATCGATGCGCGAGCGCGTGGGGTTGCGCGTTTTCGATAAATTTTCCTCCATGAAAGCCGGCGTGATGTTCCTGCGCGAGGGAGGCTTTTTGGGGCTTTTGCCGGACCAGCACGGGGCGCCCCAGAGTCCGGAGTACCTTCTGTGGGGGAAGAAGACGAAGACGTTCGAGGGGCCGGGGGCGTTCGCGTGGTTCGCGGAGTGTCCCGTGTTGCCGGTGTATAGCTGGCGAGTGGCGCCTTTCAGGCATCGCATGCGCGTGTTGCCGCCGCTCGAAGTGGATCGCTCGCTGGGGCGCGACGGTTTCATTCGCGCGATGACGCAAGCGTGCAACGGTGCGATCGAGAAAATGGTCGAAGCGGTTCCCGATCAATGGCTCTGGCTTCATCGGCGCTTTCGGGGCGACTACTGACGATGTGGAAACCCGCCTTCTTTTGTAGTAAAATATCAGATGTTAGCGTAATAGATGTAAAGAATTTCAAACAAGCAAGGGTGCGAAGGCTTGAACTTGTTTTCGCGCCGTGAATGAAACGAGGTCCGGGCCGCTTTCGCCCGCTCCCGAGCGCGGGTAAGCCCGGATCCCCACTTGCACCATGACAATACGAAGATGAGGTGGTTTTTAAATGGAAGTGTTTTATATCGTGATGGGATGCGTCGTGGGCGCGATTGCCGGATTTCTGATCCACAAGTCGCACCAGACGCACCTACAGCAAAACGCGTCGAAAGACGCCAAGAAGATCACGCAAGATGCGGTCACCGAAGGAGAACGCAAGAAACGCGAGCTCATTACCGAGGCGAAAGAGGAAATTCACCGCAATCGCCAGGAATTTGACAAAGAGACCAAGGAACGCCGCAACGAACTGCACCGGGCGGAACGTCGCATCGAACAAAAAGAAGAGAACCTCGACCGCAAGACGGAGAACATCCATCGACGCGAGGAGGATCTGAGGGCCAAGCAGGAAGACCTGCAGGCCAAGCTCGACCGCATGGATCTCAAGGAGCAGGAGTTCCTCACGCGGCTTGAACAGGTGGCGCAGCTCTCGCGCGAGGATGCCAAGCAGCAGCTCCTGGCTAAAGTCGAGGACGAAGCGAACGACGTCATCGGCCTTCGCCTCAAGGAGCTCGAAGAAAAAGCCAAACGCGAGTCGGACCGCAAGGCGCAGGATATCATCGCCACGGCCATCCAGCGTTGCTGCGTCGACTATTCGTCGCTCGCCGCCGTGAGCGTCGTGCAGATTCCCAGCGACGAGATGAAAGGGCGCATCATCGGTCGCGAAGGGCGTAACATCCGGACATTCGAAACGCTCACCGGCGTCGATCTGATCGTGGACGATACGCCGGAGGCCGTGACGCTCAGCAGTTTCGATCCGGTACGGCGCGAAGTGGCGCGCCTGTCGCTCGAGCGGCTGATCGTGGACGGCCGCATCCATCCGGCCCGTATCGAGGAGATCATCGAAAAGGCCGAAAAGGACGTCAACGCCCAGATCATCGAGACGGGCGAGGAAGCCCTGCTCGAGACGGGAGTCAAGAACCTCAACGTGGAATTGATGAAGATCGTCGGGCAATTGCGGTACCGCTCGAGTTACGGCCAGAACGCGCTCGCTCACAGCCTCGAAGTGGCTCACCTGGCGGGGATCATGGCGAGCGAACTGGGCTTGGATGAACTGCTCGCCAAGCGAGCGGGCCTGCTGCATGACATCGGCAAGGCGGTCGACCACCAGGTGGAGGGATCGCATGCGAAGATTGGGGCGGACCTCGCGAAACGCTACGGCGAGTCGCCGGAGATCGTCAACGCCATCGCCTCGCACCACGAGGACGAAGAGCCGCAGACGATGTACGCCGTCCTGGTGGCGGCGGCCGACGCCGCCAGCGCCGCGCGGCCCGGAGCGAGACGCGAGAGCCTCGAGGCGCACATCAAACGCCTGGAGAAGCTCGAAGAACTCGCCAACGCGTTCGACGGGGTCAGCAAGGCTTTCGCCATCCAGGCGGGGCGTGAAGTGCGCGTGACGGTCTCCCCGAGCGTGACCGACGACGGAAAAATGCACAAACTGGCGTACGACATCGCGCGCAAGATCGAAAGCGAGCTCAAATATCCGGGACAGATCAAGGTGACACTGTTGCGCGAGACTCGGGCCGTCGAGTACGCCAAGTAGATGCGGATCCTGTTTATCGGCGACATCATGGGAAAGCCGGGCAGGCGCCTCCTTGCGGAGATGCTTCCCGGCGTGAAAAAAGACCTTGGCGGAGTCGATTTCGTGATCGCCAACGGCGAGAACGCGGCCGCCGGTTTCGGCCTCACGGAGTCCGTCATGCGCGACCTGTTCGCCGTGGGTGTGGATGTCCTCACCGGAGGCAATCACATCTGGGACAAGAAGGATTTTCTCGAGGTGCTGGACGCGGAGCCGCGCGTGCTGCGTCCTGCGAACTATCCGGATCCATCGCCGGGAAGAGGGTGGGGGGTCTTCGAGTCGCGCGCCGGGCGCTTGGCGGTCGTCAATCTCCAAGGGCGCACGTATCTGCCGCCCATCGACTGCCCTTTCCAGAAAGCCGACGCCTTGCTCGAGCGAATCGATACGCCGTGCGTGCTCGTCGACTTTCACGCGGAAGCGTCGTCGGAAAAGCGGGCGCTCGCGCTCTATCTGGATGGGCGTGCCTCGGCGGTCGTGGGAACGCACACGCATGTCCAGACCGCGGACGAACAGATCCTGCCGCGCGGCACGGCCTTCATCACCGACGTGGGGATGACCGGGGGGCATGGAGGAGTGATCGGTATGACGTACGAATCCGTGTTGCCGCGCTTTCTAACCGGACGTCCGTGCAAGTTCGAGGTCTGCCCGTCGGCGCCCAGGTTCCAGGCGCTGTTTCTGGAGATCGACGCCGCGAGCGGACGAACGAGGGAGTGCCGGCGCATCAATTTCCCTTTTGAAGAAGAGACAACGAATCAATTACGCTGACAAGTATGTCGAGGCACCTGTTCCCTTTACGGGAGCGGGTGCCTTTTTATTGCCTTCGTTTTGCCTCGATGCTTGCTCAAAAAGTTGAAATATGGTTGAATTCTCAGCAAGTGACTTTATTTTTTATTCGAGAGGAGTGGGTATCGAATCATGGAACAGGAGGGTTCTGGCAAGGGAAGCGGAAATCATCGCGGTTTATGGAGTTCGAAGTT
Source organism: Synergistaceae bacterium (assembly GCA_031547985.1). Lineage (GTDB taxonomy): Bacteria > Synergistota > Synergistia > Synergistales > Synergistaceae > JAVBRL01. The sequence continues at coordinate 2,839 of JAVBRL010000072.1, read as the reverse complement.
CGGTTTTATCATGGCCGCGGCGGGCTCCGCGGTCGGGCTGGGTAATATCTGGAGATTCCCCTATATCACGGGTAAGTATGGCGGCGCGGCATTCGTGCTGGTCTACCTCGTCATTATCTTTGTCATTGGCGCTTCCGTCATGCTGGCGGAGTTTTCTCTCGGGCGCGCCGGCAGGCTCAACGCCGTCGGATCGTTTCGGTGCCTGGCGGAAAAAGTCGACCCGCAGTTCAAACGCTTCTGGCCTCTCGTGGGTTGGGTGGGCGTATTGGCGGGGACGTTGATCCTTTCTTACTACGCGGTGATCGGCGGTTGGACGATCGCTTACATGGTCAAATCGTTCACGGGACTGATGGGCGAGGCTGGCGCCGGCAAGGCGGGCGATATTTTTGGCGCTTTCGTCTCCGATTGGAAGATGGTGGTCTTCTACCAGGTGGCCTTCATGGCGATCGCGATCTGGATCGTCTACCAGGGGATTGGCAAAGGGATCGAGAAATATTGCAAAGTCATGATGCCGGGGCTTTTTTTGATCCTCATCATCCTGATCTTTCGCTCCGTGACGCTCGAGGGGGCCGAGAAGGGGCTCAATTTCTATCTTTCGCCCGATTTTTCGAAGATCACGGGAGAGTCGTTCTTGGCCGCCTTGGGGCAGGCGTTTTTCTCGCTTTCGCTGGGGATGGGGATCGCCATGACGTACGGCAGCTACATCCCCAAGGACCAGAACCTCGTGACGTCGGTCGGCATGGTGACGGTGATCGACACGGCGGTCGCGCTGCTGGCGGGGCTCGTGATTTTCCCCGCCGTGTTCGCGTTCGGCGTGGAGCCGGGCGCTGGGCCGGGGCTCACGTTCGTCACGCTGCCGTCGGTCTTCGCGCAGATGCCGGCGGGGCACGTATTCAGCGCGCTCTTTTTCCTGCTGCTCTTCCTCGCTGCGATGACGTCGGCCATCTCCCTGCTGGAGGTCTCCGTTTCGTACGTGGTCGACCAGATGGGGTTGCCGCGCGGACTCTCGACGCTCTACATGGGGATCGCGATCACGCTTGTGGGGGTTCCCTCCTCCATGAGCCTGGGCGGACATTTCCCCAAGATTTTCGGCAAGGACTTTCTCGACGCCATGGATTTTCTCACGAACAATGTCATGCTCTGCCTGTGCGCGCTTTTCACGGTGCTGTTCGCGGGGTGGCTGTGGTATAAGGACGCGCGCGCCGAGATCACTGTGAACGGCAAATATCCCTTCGCGCTCTACACGCCGTGGATTTGGGTCTGTCGCGTGATCGCCCCCGCGGCGATCGGCTATATTTTCGTCATGGGGCTGAAGTGGTAGTTTCTCGAGATTGACGCAAACAAAACAAGCCAAACAAATAAAAAGCGCCTCCCGCACGGGGGCGCTTTTTTTTTATTGCGGCGCGGCGGGCCTTTTTACGCTTGCGGGCTCCAGCGTTTCAAAACGGTCTTGAGCTGCCCGATGTCGACCGGTTTGGAGATGTAGTCGTCCATGCCCGCGTCGAGGCACTTTTGGCGGTCGCCCACCATGGCGTGGGCGGTCATGGCGATGATGGGGATGCGGGGGTTACGCGCCCCCGAAGTGCCCGAGCGCAGGCAACGCGTGGCTTGGTAGCCGTCCATCTCCGGCATCTGGCAGTCCATCAGGACGAGATCGTAGTCGTTTTGGCGCAACGCGTCGATCGCTTCCTTGCCGTTTTCGGCGATCTCGACGCGGTGTCCCATCCCCTCCAGCACGTCCTGGGCCACCATCTGGTTGATCGGGGTGTCCTCGACCAGGAGGACCCGCAGCGGGGGGACGCTTTTTTTATTTTGGGCGGAGGGCGTTTTTTCCTTCTCCCGTGGGGCGCGTCCCAGCCAGTTGTTCACGAACGCCGCGAGCGCCGCCGTGTTGATCGGTTTCGTGAGGTAACCGGCGACGGCTTCCCGGTCGGGGGCATCGGCCGGCAGCTTGGCCCCCAAGGGGGCGGTTAGGCCGAGCCGGAACCCTTTTTCGCGGCAGGGGGCGTCTAAGATCTCGATGCACTCGTTTGCGCCGTGTCCCGAGCACTCGTGGTCGACCAGCACAAGGCCGGGCGCTTTGGCGGGCGAGGGGTGGGCACGCAGGGCCGCGAGCACGCCGTCGAGCGACGTCGTTTCGACCACGTCGCCGCCCCAGGACGCCAGCGTCCGGTACAGTGTCTGGCGCGCGAGCGGCTGCGGTTCGAAAAGCAGGATGGGGCACTCGGGCGGGATTTCGGCCGGGTGCAGCTCCTCGTTCGTCGGCGGCCGATGCGCGTATTCGAGGCCGGCGGTGAACGAGAAGGTCGAGCCTTTTCCCGGTGTGCTTTCGGCGCCGATGGTGCCGTTCATGAGTTCGACGAGTTTTTTGCTGATGGCAAGCCCCAGCCCCGTGCCGCCGAACTGGCGCGTGACGGAGGAGTCCCCCTGCGTGAAGGGATCGAACAGGTCGTTCAGGCGCGAGGCCTCGATGCCGATTCCCGTGTCCTCCACGTCGATTTTCAAAAGGGGGCGCATCTCCCCCTCGACCATCCCTTGAAACAAAGAACAGCGAACGACGACCGATCCCCGCAGCGTGAACTTGACGGCGTTGCTGACGAGGTTCGTGATGATCTGCTGCAGCCGGTTCGGGTCGCCGCGCAGCAATACGGGGACGTCGTCGTCGACTCCGACGCCGAGCTCCAGCCCCTTTTCGTGCGCGCGGTAGGCGAGCATCTCGCAGCACGATTCGATCGTCCCGCGCACGTTGAAGTCGATGTTTTCGAGTGTGAGCTTGTCCGCCTCGATCTTGGAAAAATCGAGAATGTCGCCGATGACGCTCAAAAGCGACCCCGCGCTG
>JAVBRL010000221.1:0-10942 GCA_031547985.1 Synergistaceae bacterium | reverse complement strand
GGGCAGGTAGCCGGACTTCGCCATCAGGGCGTACATGTTTTCCGCCAGCGTGTAGTCGGCGACCTCGCCGTTTTCGAGGATCACGATTTTAAACAGGTTCGCCGTTTTGCCGAGCGCGAAATTTTCGCCCCGGTCGAGGAGATCCATTTCCCGCGTGGCCAGGACATCGGTCAATGTCTGTTCCGTATAAGCCTGTCGCCAGCCGACGAAGCGGTCGCCGTTGTAATAGAGGGTGATCGCTCCCGGGTAGTTCGTTTCCGTGAGTCCCGCGACGTAAAAAGCCTGCGTGTTTTGGGGAGCCCCGACGGAGGCCTCGACCTGCGCGCGCGATGCGGTGTCCGCCAGGAGGAAAAGCAGTTGCGCGGTGTTGGGCGGACTTTGGGCGAAAAGCGCTCCTTGCGTGGACAAGAGAACGGCGACGAGGCAAAGCGTGGCCAAAAGGCAAAATGTGATTTTTTTCGTCATGAACATCGCTCCTTTCGATTCATGGTGTAAGATAGAGCGTACCGTACCGACCTATTTTAGAAAAGGGGGAGTCGCGAATGAATTGCAATAATTTGATGGCGATTCGAATCGAAAATCGAGAGGCCAGCGCGGTGAAGATCCAGCAGGTACTGACGAAGCATGGGTGCAAGATCCGCATGCGCCTGGGGATTCACGATCAGGACGATCCCAATGTCTGTTCCCTCTCGGGCACGTTGATCGTTCAGCTCTGCTGCACGGCGGAGGAGGGCAGGGCCGTCGAGGCCGATCTTGTGAAGATCGACGGTGTGAAGGCTAAGTTCGTCAACTTCGAGTAATCGGCGCACAACACGAAAAAGCGTAAAAGAATAAAAGCGCCCGGGAAAGCAGATGCTTTCCCGGGCGCTTTTATTGCTTTGTTGCGTGTGCTATTTCGAGGCGAGGCCGTAGTGTGCGAGGCGCTGGCGGCATTCCTCGCGGCCGAGTAGCTCGGCGACTTCGAAGATGCCGGGACTCACCTTGCGGCCGGTGAGGCTCATGCGCAGCGGCATGGCGATCTGCTTGAGCGGCGTACCGTTCGCTTCGCTCCAGGCGCGCGAGAAGGCTTCCATTTCGGGAGCGGTCCAGCTCGGCTGCGCCAAGAGCGCGTCGTAGTAGGCGCGCAGGACGGGTTTGCGCTCGGGGTCGATCTCGGCGGCGTCGTAGCGGGCCTTGACCGGTTCGAAACTCAGAAAGTAGTCGCTGTAGTCGGCGAGCTCCTGCGTCGTCTGCCCGCGCCCGCCCATTAGTTCGAGCGCCTGCGCGAGGTAGGCGTCGTCGAAATCGCTCACCGGGAGGCCCGATTGAACCCAGAACGGGCGGATCAGTTCGAGGCGCTTGGCAGGGTCGAGGCGTTTGAGGTGCTCCTGGTTGATGAATTTGAGCTTGTCGGTGTCGAGCACGGCGGCGCGTTTCGTGACCTTGTCGAGTTCGAACAGCTCGGCGGCTTCGGCGCGCGAGAAGACCTCCTCGCCCGTGCGGGGCGACCAGCCCAAGAGTGCCAGGAAATTGATAACGGCGTCGGGCAGATAGCCCAGGTCGGAATATTCGAAGACGCTGGTCGCGCCGTGGCGCTTGGAGAGCTTCTTTTTGTCCATTCCCAGGATCATCGGCAGGTGTCCGAAAAGCGGAGGCTCCCAGCCGAACGCTTCGTAGATCAGGATCTGCTTGGGCGTGTTCGCGATGTGGTCCTCGCCGCGGATGACGCAGGTGATCGCCATCTCGTAGTCGTCGATTACGTTGGCGTAGTTGTACGTGGGCATGCCGTCGCTTTTGACGAGGACGATGTCCTTGATCGTGCCCTCCGGTGTGACCGATGCGTGTTCGCTCGCCACTTCGATGTGTCCGTAGACGACGTCGTCGAACTGTACTTTATGTCCCGAGGGGACCTTGAACAAAATCGCCTCGCCGTCGTGGTAGGCGAGCCCTTGGTCAACCAACTGAGCCGCGTACTCGCGGTAGCGGTCGAGCCGCTCCGACTGGCGGTAAGGGCCGAAGGGGCCGGGTTTGTCGGGGCCCTCGTCCCAGTCGAGGCCGAGCCACATCATGCCGTCCATGATCGTGCGTTCGTATTCGAGGGTCGAACGCTCGCGGTCGGTATCCTCCACCCGCAGGACGAACGATCCTCCCGTGTGCCGGGCGTAAAGCCAATTGAAAAGAGCGGTGTGCGCCCCGCCGATGTGGAGTGCTCCCGTGGGGCTTGGAGCGAAACGAACGCGCGTTTTCTTCGATGCCATTTTCCCGATTCCTCCTCTATAATTTACGGGCCTGATTATAACTTCTAAAAAGGAGTTTGGAACATGCCGGAAACCACGCGAAACGCGCGCGACGTACAAAACGCCAAAAACTTGCACGAAGGGCAGAAAACGCTCGATTACGACGCAGAAGACATCGCAAACGTAGAAAACACGGCAAAAGTTGTCGTTGGCGATTCACTTGCGAAAAGCCCGCCCGTACGCGTGCTGCTGGTCGACGGGCACGGGCTCGCGTTTCGCGCGTTCTACGCGTTGCCGGAGCTGAACGCGCCGGACGGGACGCCGACGCAGGCGATCTTGGGGTTCGCGAACATGCTTTTAAAAGGAATCGAGGAGTGGAAACCGGGGGCGGTGGCGCTTTTTTTCGATCCGTCGGGGCCGACGCGACGGCACGAGCTTTACGACCAGTACAAGGCGGGACGCGCGCCGACGCCGGACTCGTTCAAAAAACAGCTGCCGCTGATCGTGGAGCTGTTTCGCGCGCTGGGATTTCCCGTCTGGATCCGCGACGGCGTCGAAGCGGACGACATGATCGTTTCGAGCGCGCGCGAGTTCGCCGCGCAAGGGCACGAGGCGCTCGTCCTCTCGGCGGACAAGGACCTGTTGCAGATTTTGGCGGCGCGCGTTTCCGTGATTCGCCCGGGGCGCGGCGTGAGCGACTTTAAAATCTATGATCCCGAGCGTTTCGAGCAGGAATTCGGCTTTGCGCCCGCGCTGATGGCGGATTACCTGGCGCTCGTGGGCGATAAAGTGGACAACATCCCGGGCGTCCCCGGTATCGGCGAAAAGGGCGCGACGGAGCTTTTGAAAAATTACGGTGGGATCGACGCCATCTACGCGCACCTGGACGAGCTGCCCAAAGGGGTGCGCGATAAGCTCGAAAAGGGCAAGCGAAGCGCCTATGCGAGCCGCGGGCTGATCGTTCCGCAGACGACCGAGCCGGTGGCGCTCGAATACGTGAATGCCCCGAGGGGGGATCTTTCGCGGGCGTTCGAACTCCTGGGGCGCCTGGGACTCAGGAGCCTGGCGACACGCCTGAGCGCGCCAGGCGCTTTTTTCGGCAGCATGGATGCCGCCGGTTCAAGTGAAGCGCCGCGCACGGCACTCAAAGAGTGCGCGATGGACGAGTTGCTCACGTGTCACGAGCTTGCCTTGATCCGTATGCCGGGCGAAGCGCCGCTGCTTGCCGCGCGCGACGGCTCCTCGTGCCGCCTGTCGAGCGGCGGGGAGGACGTAACGGCGCGCGGGCTCCCGAAATGGACGATCGACGGTGGCCAGCTGCTTCTGTGGGATTATAAGGAATGGCTCGACTTTGCGCCGGTGCGGGCGTGCGAGCCGTCGGCGATCCGCGACCTGCGCCTCGAGCACTATCTGCTGCACCCCGATATCTTCCCCAAGGAACCCACAGGGGGCGCGAATTCGCTCTCTGAACGCTTCGAGCGGCACGAGGCGACGCTTCGAAACCCCTTGTGGCCGCCGCTCGAAAAACTTTACGAGACGATCGACCGGCCGCTTTCGCCCGTGCTGCGGGCGATGCAGCGCGCGGGCGTCGGCGTCGATCGGCAGCTTTTGACGACGCTCATTGCCGACCTCGACGTGAAAATAGCGGAACTCGAGTCGTCGCTCGAGCAGGCGGCGGGCGAGCGGATCAACCTCAATTCGCCCAAGCAGGTGGGGGAGTTGCTGTTCGAAAAGCTCGGCCTTCCGGTGGTGAAAAAAACGAAGACCGGTTTTTCGACCGACGTGGAGGTTCTGGAAGCGCTTTCGCATCTACCAGAACCTTTGAACGCTGTGCCGACCCTGCTGCTCGATTATCGCGAGCTGTCGAAGCTCCAGTCGGGATGTTTGCACCCCTTCTTGAAATACGCGGAGCTGGGGAACGGACGCGTCCATTCGACGTTCGACCACGCTGCGACGGGGACGGGGCGACTCGCGAGCAGCAACCCCAACGTGCAGAACCTGCCGGTGTTCGGCCACTGGGCGGGGCGCTTTCGGGAGTGTTTCGTGCCGGCGGAGGGGTGCTGCTACGTGGCGGCGGACTACTCGCAGATCGAGCTGCGCGTGTTGGCGCATGCGAGTGGCGAGCCGCGGCTGCTCGAGGCGTTCGCGCAAAAGCGCGACATTCACCTCGAGACGGCCTCGTGGATTTTCGATGCGCGCCCCGAGGAGATCGTCCCCGAGCAGCGGCGCTTCGCGAAAGTCGTGAACTTCGGCTTGATCTACGGCATGAGCGCCCATGGATTGAGCGCTCGCCTGGGCGTTCCGCGTCCTCAGGCGGCCTCGATGATCGAGCGCTACTTCGCGGCGCTTCCCGGCGTGCGCGGCTATCTCGAAAAAAGCGTGGTGGAAGCGAAGGCGCGGGGGTACACCGTCTCGGAGTTCGGGCGCATTCGCCCGTTGAAAGAAGTCTCCACCGTGGCGGGGCGCGGCGCGGGGTCGATCGACCGCGTGGCGGTGAACTCTCCGCTGCAAAGCACGGCAGCCGACATCGCGAAGCTCGCCTTGATCCGGATGCATGAGGCGCTTGCCGGCACGGATTGCCGGCTCGTGCTGCAGATTCACGACTCGCTGGTCTGCGAAGTGCCGACGGCCGAGGCCGCGAAGATCGAAGCCGAGCTCGTGCGCGTGATGGAGTCGATCGACGTCCTACGCGTGCCGCTCGTGGCCGAGCCCAAACGAGGGAGCTCCCTTGCCGCGATCTGATGAGGCGCTCGCCGGCGTTTCTTTCAAATTTTTCAAGCGATTTAAAGAGTGCGGCCTGCGTCAGGGGTGGTGGGACGCGCCGCGTGTGCTCGCCGCCGTTTCGGGCGGCAGCGATTCCGTGGCGCTTCTGGACTGCCTGGACGTTTTTTTTCCCGGCGAGGTGTGCGTGGCGCACTTCGAACACGGTATTCGTGGGGCGTCCTCGCGCGCGGACGCGGTTTTCGTGGCGGAGCTTGCGCGCGGGCGCGGGCTTCTTTTTTTAAGCGCGAGCGCCTGCACGCCGGAGGAAAGGGAAAAAGGAGAGTCGCTCGAAGTAGCGGCGCGTCGCCTGCGGTACGCTTTTTTCGAGCGCGCGGCGGCCGAGTGCGGCATCGAATATATCGCCACGGGGCATACGGCCGATGACCAGGCGGAGACGGTGCTTTTGAACCTCTTTCGCGGCTGCGGTGTGCGGGGGCTTGCGGGCATTCCCGAATTGCGCGAAACGCGCGCTGGACACGCCGAAAAAGTGAAAATCGTGCGTCCGCTGATCGGTTTCACACGCGAGGAGCTGCGGGCGCACCTCGCGGCGCGGGGGATCGCGTGGCGCGAGGATGAGACGAACGCCGAAAACGACTACACGCGAAACCGCCTGCGCAACGAGCTGATCCCCTGGGTGAAGGAACACGTGAATCGCACGGTCGTTTCGAAGCTCTGCGCGCTCGCCGAGGAGTGCGCTCGGTTCGCCGAGAGCGACCGGGCGCGTGCGGGCGAAGCGCTTGCACAGGTCGCTTCGGTTGCGGAATGTGGGACGGTCTTTTGGCAGCGTGAGAAAATCGGGGATGCTTCGCCCGAGCTGATTGCGGAGATGATCCGCGAACAGGGGCGCCGCCTGAGGCTTCGTGCGCTAGACCGCCGCCGCACGGAATTGCTCGCGCGATTGGTCATGCGAAAAAGGGGTTCTAAGCGGTGGCGTTTTCAGTGGCAAGGGACGACCGAAGTGCGCGACGAAGGGAAATTGATCGCCTGGCGCACGATTCGCAAGGCTACGTAAAACACGTGAGCGGAGGCGCGCGGGATATGATATCATGCTACAGTTGTTCCACTATTGATACTTTGTAAAAAAAATGTCGCGAGAGTTGGAGAGCGATCATCGATGGAAAAGAAGGAGCCGTGCTACGTTTTAAACGACTGTGTCCTGGACGGGCGAGCGATCGCTGAAAAGGTCCGGTGCTTGGGTGAGGAAATCGCCGAGCGCTACCGGGGAGAGCGCCTGATCATCGTGGGCATCCTCAAAGGAGCCATCGTTTTTTTGTCCGACCTGATCCGCGCTATCGGGCGCGACGTCGACGTGCGGCTCGACTTTCTCGCGGTGTCGTCCTATGGGACGTCGACGGATTCGAGCGGCGTCGTGAAGATCGTCAAGGATCTGGAGACGAATATCGAAGGGGAGCATGTGCTGATCGTTGAAGATATTGTCGACACGGGACTGACGCTCTCGTATCTGCGGCAGCTCTTGCTTTCGAGGGAGCCGAAGACGCTCGAGATCTGCACGCTGCTCGACAAGCCGGAGCGCCGCAAGACGCCCGTGGTGATCGAGTACGTGGGGTTCGCGATTCCGGATGTCTTCGTCGTCGGATATGGGCTCGACTGCGGGGGGCGGTGGCGGCACCTGCCGTCCGTCTGCAGCGTCCGGGTCGAACAAGAATAAACAGGGGGAGGTAACGGTTCGGTTTGGGTAAATGGGCGAAAAACCTGGGGATGTATCTGGTGTTGATCGTGCTCGTCGTGAGCCTCGCGAACGTGTTTTTGACCCCCAACCAGGGGACGAATCAGGCCGAGGTGCTCGCGTACAGCGATTTCCTGAAGGCCGTCGACACGGGGCACGTCGCGCGGGTTTCGATCGATAGCGACAACAACAACATAAAGGGCAAACTCCGAGACGGCAAGGACTTCCGCGTGCACGTCGTGGGGATGGACAATCTGGCACCGCGTCTAGTGGATAAAGGCGTGAACGTCGACATCGTGCCGCCGCAGAAGTCGCCGTGGTGGAGCAGCCTGATCACGTCGCTTTTCCCGATGCTGCTTCTGATCGGCGCATGGGTGTTCATCATGTACCACATGCAGGGCGGCGGCAGCAAGGTGATGGGTTTCGGCAAGAGCAAGGCGAAACTGTTCCTCGACAACCGCCCGAAAGTGACGTTCGGCGACGTCGCGGGGTGCGACGAATCGAAAGAAGAGCTGCAGGAGGTCGTCGAATTCTTAAAGGACCCGGGGCGTTTCGCCAAGCTGGGCGCGCGGGTGCCGCGAGGTGTGTTGCTGCTGGGGCCTCCGGGGACGGGAAAGACGCTCTTGTCGCGTGCCGTGGCCGGTGAGGCCGACGTGCCGTTTTTCAGCATCAGCGGATCGGACTTTGTGGAGATGTTCGTGGGCGTCGGCGCCGCGCGCGTGCGCGACCTCTTCGAGCAGGCGCGCAAATACCAGCCGTGCATCATCTTCATCGACGAGATCGACGCCGTCGGCCGCCAACGAGGCGCAGGCCTGGGTGGCGGGCACGATGAGCGCGAACAGACCTTGAATCAGCTTCTGGTCGAGATGGACGGTTTCGAAGTCGGCTCGGGGATCATCCTGATTGCCGCCACGAACCGCCCCGACATTTTGGACCCGGCGTTGCTGCGTCCGGGGCGTTTCGACCGCAACATCGTCGTCGACCGACCCGACGTCAACGGACGCCTGGCGATCCTGCAGATCCACGTGCGCGACAAGAAAGTCTCCGACGACGTGAGCTTGGGCGTGATCGCGCGCCGCACGCCCGGTTTCGTGGGGGCGGACCTCGCGAACATCGTCAACGAAGCGGCGCTGCTCGCCGGACGGCGCAACAAGGAACGCCTCGAGATGTCGGAGTTCGAGGAGGCGATCGACCGCGTGCTCGCCGGGCCGGAGCGCAAGAGCCGCCTGATCAGCAAAAAGGAGCGCGAGATCATCGCCTACCACGAAGTGGGACACGCGCTGGTCGCGAAGATGATCCCCGGCACGGACCCCGTGCACAAGATCTCGATCATCCCGCGCGGGCACAAGGCGTTGGGGTACACGCTGCAGCTACCCGAGGAGGATCGTTTCCTGCTCTCGAAGCAGGAACTCTTGAACCGCATCTGCGTGCTGCTGGGTGGACGCGTGACGGAGACGCTCAAGTTCGGCGACATCACGTCGGGGGCGCAGAACGACCTCGAACGGGCGACGCAGACTGCGCGCCAGATGGTGACGGAGTTCGGCATGAGCGAGAAGCTGGGCCCCGTGACGCTCGGACGCAAGCACCACGAGGTGTTTTTAGGACGAGACCTGGGCGACGACCGCAACTACAGCGAGGAGATCGCGTTCGCGATCGATCAGGAGGTCCGCCGGATTCTCGACGAGTGTTTCGAGCGGGCCAAAAAACTCCTGACGGAGAACTTCGATAAAGTCGAGGAGATCACGGGCGTGCTGCTCACGCGCGAAGTTCTGGAAGCCGAAGACATCGACAAATTCTTCCCCAACGGGAACAACCATGCGGAAAACGGCGCCGTCCCCGTCAACATCACAAGCGGCGACGACAAAAACGACGTGGTGGACGCGAGCGACCCGGAAGAAGGCAAAGAAGCCCCGAAACCCGCGGGCGAGTGAGGCGCGAAGGCAAGAGCACCGGGCGGCAAACGGGCGGGCGGCCGGGATAGCGGACATAAAAGGCACTGAAAGACCGATGGAACAGACTGGACCCACAATAAACACGACAAAGATATCCGATTTTCCGGATCGCTTCGAACTCGTTTCCCCATGGCCTGCGGCGGGCGACCAGCCGCAGGCCATCGATCAGTTGGCGGAGGCGTTCGCCGGAGGTGCGCACGATGCCAAGACGCTGCTGGGCGTCACGGGCAGCGGCAAGACGTTCACGATGGCTTCGGTGATCGCGCGCGTGCAGCGGCCGACGCTCGTGATGGCCCACAACAAGACGCTCGCCGCGCAGCTTTACAGCGAGTTCAAGGAATTTTTCCCCCACAACGCCGTGCACTACTTCGTGAGCTACTACGACTACTACCAGCCGGAGGCCTATCTGCCCGCGCAGGACATCTACATCGAAAAGGACGCGTCGATCAACGAGCGTATCGAGAAGCTCCGCCTGCAGACGACGAAGGCGCTGCTCGAACGGCGCGACGTCGTGGTCGTGGCGAGCGTCTCGTGCATCTACGGCCTCGGCAAGCGCAAGAACTACGAAGAGGCGATCTTCCGTTTCGCCGTGGGCGAAAAGTGGGACCGGCGGCGCTTTTCGATGAACCTGATCGAAAATTATTACACGCGAAACGACATGGACCTGAGCCCCGGCAACTTCCGGGTGCGGGGGGACATGCTGGAGATCTTTCCGTCGTACAGCGACACGGCGCTACGGGTGGCGTTCTGGGGCGACGAGATCGAGCGGATCGACGAGATCGATCCCACAAGCGGCCTGTCGACCCTGAAGCGCCACGGGGCGGCGATCTTCCCCGCCAAGCACTACGTGACGTCGAAAGACGCGATCACCGAGGCGCTGGGGAAGATCGAAGCGGAGCTCGACACGCAGCTCGCGAAGTTTCAGGCCGAGGGCAAGCTCCTCGAGGCCGAACGCCTCAAGTCGCGGACGCGCTACGACATGGAGATGCTGGCCGAGGTGGGATACTGCTCGGGGATCGAGAATTACTCGCGCTTTTTGGACGGGCGCGAGCCGGGCGAGCCGCCGGGGACGCTGATGGACTTTTTTCCCGACGATTTTTTGCTCTTCATCGACGAATCGCACATGACGGTGCCGCAGATTCGCGGCATGTACAACGGCGACCGCGCGCGCAAGGAGATGCTCGTGGAGTACGGTTTTCGCCTGCCGTCGTGCCTCGACAATCGCCCCTTGCAGTGGCCGGAGTTCTCGGAGTTCATGCGCAGCGTGCTGTTTATCTCGGCCACGCCCGCCGACTACGAGCTCGAACACTCCAGCGGCGTCGTCGAACAGCTCGTGCGCCCCACGGGCGTGCTCGACCCGGAGGTCGAGGTGCGCCCGGCGAAAGACCAGATCTCGGACCTGCTGGGCGAGCTCAAACCGGTGACGGACCGGGGCGAGCGCGTCTTGATCACGACGCTCACGAAGCGCAGCGCCGAGGACCTGGCGGAGTACCTGGCGGAACTGGGGCACAAGGTGCGCTACATCCACTCGGAGCTCGACGCGTTCGAACGCGCGGAATTGCTGCGCGACCTGCGCCTGGGGGTCTATTCGATCCTCGTGGGAGTGAACTTGCTGCGCGAGGGCATCGACCTGCCGGAGGTCTCGCTGGTGGCGATTCTCGAGGCCGACCGCGAGGGCTATCTGCGAAGCAACCGCTCGCTCGTGCAGATGATCGGCCGTGCGGCGCGCAACCAGGCGGGAAAGGTGATCCTGTACGCCGACCGCATCACGGACAGCATCGCGAGCGCGATGAAAGAGACGTCGCGTCGTCGTGCCGTGCAGGAGCAATATAATCTGGAGCACGGTATCACGCCGCGCACGATCGAAAAAGCCGTCCGCGACCTGCTGCCGGCGGAACTGCTGGCAAACGACGACGATGACGTTTCACGTGGCGGCAGCGGCAAATCGCCCGGACGTCCGGTGCGCGCGAGTCGCCGCGTGCTCGAAAAGAAGATGTGGGAAGCGGTCGAACGATTGGATTTCGAGGAGGCCGCGGAATTGCGCGACCGTATTCGGGAGTTGGACGAAGGAGCCAGGATCGATGTCTCAGGAAACGCCGATGGAAAACACGCACAGAACGCACAAAAATATCGAAAACCTCACCATAAGAGGCGCTCGTCAGCACAACCTAAAGAACATTTCGGTCGTTCTGCCGAAAAATAAGCTCGTGGTCGTGACCGGTCCCTCGGGATCGGGCAAGTCGTCGCTCGCGTTCGACACGATCTACGCCGAGGGGCAGCGCCGCTACGTGGAGTCGCTTTCGGCCTACGCGCGGCAGTTTTTG
>JAVBRL010000013.1:0-4938 GCA_031547985.1 Synergistaceae bacterium | reverse complement strand
CTTTATGAGGTGAAGTGTCTGCTGAATTAGACTTTAGGTCAATTTAACAGTATGTGAGCCGCTGCCTGGGCAGCGTTCGCAGCCACGTCCGATCCAGGCCGACTCGACGCCGCTTCGTTTGAGCACGCCGCTCGTGGCGACTTCGACGCGGCATTGGTCGCAAACGCGCCGCACGAGACGTTGCGCCACCACTCCGATCAGGCATCCCGCGACGAGGTACGACTCAACTCCCATGTCGACGAGTCGCGTCACGGCGCTGATCGAATCGTTCGTGTGCAGCGTGGAGAGCACCAAGTGCCCGGTGAGCGACGCCTGCACGCCGATATGCGCCGTTTCGTAGTCGCGCATTTCTCCGATCATCACAATGTCGGGGTCCTGTCGCAGGATTGAGCGCAGCGCCGAGGCGAACGTGACGCCGGCTTTTTCGTTCACCTGAACCTGTCCGATGCCCGGAACGTCGTATTCGATTGGATCTTCGACCGTGATGATGTTGACTTCGGGGCGCGAGAGCGCCTGCAGCATCGCGTAAAGCGTCGTGCTCTTGCCCGATCCCGTGGGGCCCGTGAGCAAGATCATCCCGTGGGGACGTTCGATCAACGAGCCGATGCGTGCGAGTTCAACTTCCTTCATGCCCAGATCGGAAAGCGAAAGCAGGCCGCGCGCCTTGTCGAGCAGACGCATGACAATGCGCTCCCCGTGCTGTGTGGGAAGCGAGCTCACGCGGATATCGACCGCGCGATCGCCCAGCGTGATGCCGATACGTCCGTCCTGCGGCACAAAGCGCTCGGCGATGTCCATCTTGGCCATGACCTTCACGCGGCTGGAAAGCGGCGCCTGGTGCCCCTTGGGCAGCTTGTAGCGATCCGTGAGGACGCCGTCGATCCGGTAGCGGATCACGACTTTGTCTTCGTACGGCTCGATGTGGATATCCGTCGCGCGTTCGCGCACAGCTTCCATCAGCACACCGTTCACGAGACGAATCACGGGCGCGTCGACCGAATCGCTTAAGACCTCCTGGCGCACCAGATCCGAAAGATCGTCCACGCCTTCGATCGCGCTCAGCGTGTCCTCGCCGACACCGCTTTTGAGGTCGTAAAGCGCCCGGATGATCGCGCCAATCTCCTCTTCGGGGTAGAGATACGCTTCGCACACCGCCCCCTGCCCCAACGCCAGCAACTGCGCATCCGGCATGCTCAAAAGGTCGGCGAGCGCGATAACGAGTGCGGAGTCGTCCCGCTCAATCGGGAGCATTTTTTTCTCGCGCAACGTATCGAGACTGACCCCTTCTGGGATCAACTCCAGGATTTTGTCCGCCGAAGGAAGCGGCGGTTGTATCCGCTGCGCCGCAGAGTTTTCGAAATTCGACATGTTATCCGTTCATTCTCCGCTGTTTATTTATTCTGCTTGATGGCCTCATCGTACTTTTTCTGTCCTTCGTCGACGACGCGCCTTTCGGCGGGGCTCAGCTGCTGACGGTCGCCGGAGGTCATCATATCGGTGATGCGGTTGGCCTCTTCGGCCGATTCGATGATGTACGGCGTCAGGAAGATCACGAGGTCGATCTTTTCACGCTCTTTGCCCGATGTTTTGAAGAGGTTCCCCAACAGCGGGATGTAGGAAAATCCCGGCACACGCGATTTCGTGATACGCTCGAGCTCCTTGATCAACCCGCCGATGACGATCGTCTGCCCGTTGGAGACGAGCACAGTCGTCTTCACGTGCCGTTTGCTCGTCGTCGGCGCCTTGTCGAGCGTCATGCTGACAAGCTCCTCGAGCGTCTGCTCGATCTCGAGCGCCACAAAATTGCCGCTACGGATGTGAGGGGTCACTTTGAGGATGATCCCCGTATCTTTGTAATCGTATGTCTGCACGGTCGCCGTCAGCGCCGTGCTGTCAGACGTCTTTCCCTTCAACGTCGGGATGACCTGCCCCACCTGCAACTCGCTCTCCAGGTTGTCGGTGCACAGAAGGCGCGGCATCGAGAGGACGTTCATCGCGCCGTGCTTGTTCAGCAGGTTGATCGCGGCGAACACGAGTCCTTTGCCCTCGGTCTTGGTGTCCTGATACATATTTCCCTGGCCGTCTTTCGTGTACTCCGTTGTCTGCGTCAACTCTTTGAACCACTCCATGAACGTGGCGGGAATGCCCGATTCGCCGAGGTTGCCCTGAATACCCGTGACGACGTCGCCCCCTACGAATCCGCCGTAAAATCCCCAATCGATCCCGGCGTTGTTGAGCCGCGTGAGGTTGACTTCGGCCACGAGACCGCGCAACAGCACCTGTTTGGGGCGGATATCGAGCTTGTCCAGCACATTCTTGATCGCGGTGAACTCCTCCGGCGACGCCGTGAGGATCAGGCTGTTGCTCGTCAGGTCGGGGACGACCGACGAGGGCATCTGCTTTTGTCCAGCCGCCGCGGGACGCCCCGAGGACGCCGCCAGCACTTTGGCGATCTGTTCGGCCATCACTTTGGCGTCCGTGTTCTGCAGGCGATAGACGTGGAAATAACCGGACGTCTGGGGGACGTCGAGTTCAACCAGCAGGCGCTCGGCTTCTTTAAGCGCCTGGCGCGTACCGACGACGATCAGACGGCCGGAACGCTCGTCCGCGATGGCGATGGAACCGGCCATCTTGTTCGCGTTGTCCTTGGCGATCGCGTTGAAATGCCCTTCGATCGCTTTCGAGCTTCCGTTTTGCAAGACGAACGTCTTGATGGCCCGCACGCTATCGGGAGCGTCGAGCGCCTGGATGACGCGCACCCCGCGGCTCACAAGCGTCGCTTTTCCCGAGAGGACAACCCCGTTTCCCGTTCCCACCGGAGCGATATTCAAGCCCGGCACCGCCAGTTTCACAGGGTCGACGACGTAAGCCGCCTTGACGTAGTCGAGCGGTACGATCTGAACGGCCATCTGTTCGCCGGGGATCGGCGCCTCGCTGCTTTTGACGACGCGGTTTTCCGTCGAGGGCCCCGCCGTCGCTGGGACGACCTTCGCGTAGCCTCCCATGTCCTGCAGGCTCATCTTGTTCATCTCCAAAACGGAGAGCATGACCTGCCGCGCTTCTTTAAACGAAATGGGCTTGGGCGAGACGACCGAGACGGTTCCGGTCACGGCGGGATCGACGACGATATTTTCGCCCAGCAGCTCCGCCATGAAGCGGATGAACTTCGCCATCTCCAGATCCTTGAAGTTGAGCTGCACCCTTCCGGCCTGGCGCATCGCCTGAGCCGCGAGCACGAGGTTCTGCTCGTCGGACGGATCCCCTCCTTCCGTCGCCGCCGCCCACAGGGGCTGAGAACACAGCAGGATAAAGGCGAAAAGATAAAAAACAAACAGCTTCTTCGTGCGAATCATGAGAACCAACCACTCCTTTTACTTCTTGCCACTCTTATCGCCGGAGCTTGTTTGATCTCCGGAACCCCCACCCAAAAGCAGATCGTCCTCCGGATACAGGCACAACACCAACTTCTGCCCTTTTTGCGTGTTTTGCGTGATCGTGATTTCTCTCCATTTCAGTTCGATGCGGCCGATGTCGTTTAAAAAATCGGGAATGTTTCCCTCGCCGAACATCTCTTTAAAAAGCGCCCGCGGGTCGCCGTCGAAAAGCAATTTCCGCTGAAGCTTCGTCTCCCACTCGATATCGCCGCTGGTGCCGCTTTCACGCAGCTCCTCGATCTTGACGGCCGTCTGCACCGCCGCGACCTGATCGAGGAAACGTTCTTTTTCGCGCACCGCGATCAGATTTTTCTGCGACAGGACGACGAGGCGAAGCGCGGCCGTCGCGACCAGCGCGATCACCACCACGGCCATCAGCACTTCGATCAAGGTAAACGCACGCTTTACTTTACGACGTAGTTGTAGTTGAGCGATCCCTTGCTCCCTCCTCGAGCTACGGTGATGTCCATCTTGGACCCTCCCATCATCGAATTGGCCGCGTTGGAAAAATCCGCCAACGTGCTGATGTTCACGCCATTGAGCGCTTTGATGATGTCGCCCGTCTGAACGCCCAAGCTTGCCAAAAGACTTCCCGGCTGGATGTTCACCACTTCGAGCCCTTGGTTCGGTAGCGCACGGATGCGCACCTTCGCCATCTCCTCGTAGGGGTTCATCAGAAGTTTATCCAAGATCTCGCGCGGCAGGATGCCCGGAGGACCGCCGGGTTTGGCCATGACGATCCGCGCACCGCCACGGGAGTCCGGTTCCGGCGTCGCTGCAGTCTCCTGTTTTTTAGGCGATCCGGACAGCGCGATGTAAAGCGGAAAATTTTCTCCCTGCTTCGAAAGGAGGGCACGCCCCGGATCGATCACCTCAAGCGTATAGCCCCGATAATCCTGCCCCTGAAGCACGAGCTGCGTGTCGGTTCCGATACGGATCCACGCGCCGATTCGCGGCAGCGTCCCTACGAGCATCATCGAGTCGATATCGCCCGTTTTTTTCGCGGCATCGGCGCTTGCGGCGTCCGTGACGCCGGCGGGAGGTTTCGAAACGTCGAACGGGTTGACGTCGGCGAACGCTTCCAAACTCGAAGTCCGTCCGATGTTCATGAACGACGGCGGACGCGTCGAAAGAAAAGAAGCGTAGCGCCGCTTTTGCTCAAGAAGCTTGCCTTCCAGGTGCCATTCCACGGCCCACGAAACGACGAGCGCCAAAAAGAGCGCCACGAGCACAACCTGCGCGAAAAGCAGCCCCCACGTTACGGGTCCTGCGGGGCGCCCGTTTTTTTCACGCGGCAACTTCGGACGCCGCAGTAAGAGGAGCGGGCGCTTTAAATTTTTCAGGGACTCGAAGGCGTTACGGATTCGGTTGCGCATTTCGCTCGATCTTCCACTGTCCCGAGGCCATCGTCTGCAGAGGCATCAGGCGCTGTAACATCGTCATCGTTTCATCCAGCTCCGCGGGGATCTTCAAGGTCAGGTCGCTCTGCCCGATCTGTTTTTGG
>JAVBRL010000043.1:0-15915 GCA_031547985.1 Synergistaceae bacterium | reverse complement strand
GGCTTGCAGTTTCACGGCGGCGAGTCGCCCGCATCCATCCGGGCGTTTCGCGAGCGCACGCCGGGGACGTTCACGATCAAGGCTCTCTGGCCGCAGGCGCGGACGGCCGCAGAATTCGCTCGCGAGGTGGAGCGCTACGCGCCTTCCGTCGACTATCTGCTGTTCGACGCCGGGCGCACGGGGGGAGGAAACGGCGTGACGCTGCCTTACGAGAGGCTCGAAGCGCTGCGGGATTTTGGCTCTGAAACACCCCCCTTTTTCGTGGCGGGGGGCGTGGGGTTGGGCAACGCGAAGGCGATCGTCGCGGCGTGCGCGCCATATGCCGTGGATATGAACTCCGCGCTGGAGGATTCTTCGCGCGGGCCGCGCGAAAAAAACGTTGAAAAAATAGCTCTCGCCGTCGAGTCGCTGCGAAATTTTTAGATTTTATGCTTGTTATGAACGGGGTCCAGGGGGCTGGCCCCCTGGGAAAGGAGATTTTTCGCCATGAAAAAAGGTTATTACGACGATTTCGGCGGGCAGTTCATGCCGGAGCTTCTTATGCCGCCGGTACTGGAGCTCGAGCGCGCGTTCGAGGAGATCGTGCCGTCGGCGGTGTTTCAGCAGGAGTTTTCGGCACTGCTTGCGAACTACGTGGGGCGCCCGTCGCCGCTTTATCGCTGCGCACGGCTATCGGCGGAGCTGGGGATCGAGCTTTACCTCAAGCGCGAGGATTTAAACCACACGGGTTCACACAAGATCAACAACACGATGGGGCAGGCGCTGCTCACGAAAGCGATGGGAAAGCGCGTGCTCCTGGCGGAGACGGGAGCTGGGCAGCACGGCGTGGCAACTGCGACGGCGGCGGCGATGCTGGGGCTTGGGTGCGTCGTCTACATGGGCGCGGTCGACGTGGCGCGGCAATCGTACAACGTGCGGCGGATGGAGCAGCTGGGAGCGGAAGTCGTGGCGGTGGAAAGCGGAACGAAGACGCTCAAGGACGCTATCAACGCGGCGCTTCGGGTCTGGATCCGCGACCAGCGGACGACGCATTATTGCCTGGGCACGGCGACTGGGCCGCACCCGTATCCGGCGATGGTAAAAGCGTTCCAGTCCGTGATCGGGCGCGAGGCGAAAGCGCAGATGCGCGAGCAGGTGGGAAGCTTGCCAGATGTGGTGGTGGCGTGCGTGGGGGGCGGCTCAAACGCCATCGGCGCGTTCGCGGATTTCATCGACGAGTCCGACGTGGCGCTTGTGGGAGTGGAGGCCGCGGGATCGGGAGAGACAGGGTGCGCGAACTCGGCACCGCTCAACCTGGGTTCGCAGGGCGTATTGCATGGAACGCGCACAATGCTTTTGCAGACGGACGACGGACAGATTATGCCGTCGAGCTCGATCGCACCGGGGCTCGATTATCCGGGCGTGGGGCCGGAGCACGCGGCGCTGCACACATCGGGCCGCGCGCGGTACGACACGATCTGCGACGCCGAGGCGGCGGACGCTTTCGAACGCCTGTCGCGGAGCGAGGGGATCATTCCGGCGCTCGAAAGTTCGCACGCCGTCGCGTGGGCAATTAAAAACGCACCCCTCTTGAAAAAAGGAACACGCGTGCTCGTCTGTCTTTCTGGGCGTGGAGACAAGGACATCGACATCGTGGAAGCATTTCATTCGAAAGGAGCATCGTCATGAGCCACATCAGCGATTCGATTCGAGCCGTCAACGCGCGCGGAAGAAAAGGAATTATCCCCTATCTGCCGTCGGGCTATCCCGATCGGGAGCATTTCTGGGGTTTCATCGCGGAGCTGGCGGAAAACCCGGTCGTGGCCGCGATCGAGATCGGCATTCCGTTCAGCGACCCCGTGGCGGACGGGCCGGTTGTGGAGCAGGCGGCGCTGCACTGCCTCGAAAACGGCGCGACGCTCGGCGGGACGATCCGACAATTGAGCGAGCGCTCGGGCGACTTGTCCTGCCCGATTCTTTTCATGGGGTACACAAACTCGTTTTCGCGCTACGAATTTGAGCGCTTCGCCGACGATGCGGCACGAGCAGGTTTGAGCGGGCTGATCGTGCCTGACACGCCGCTCGAGGAATCGGGGGCGTTGCGCACTTGCCTGAACGCTCGCGGGATCGACCTCGTCCCTCTCATTGCCGTGAACACGCCGCGCGAACGCCTCGAGGCGTATGCTGCGGTGGCGCAGGGGTTCGTGTACTGCGTGTCGCTGTTGGGGACGACGGGGGAGCGCGCGCGGGCCGAGGAAATTTTTTCGCCGGAGCTCGAAGCAAGCCTCGAGCGTGCGCGAGACGCTTTTGCTCCCACCTCGCTGCCGCTGGCGCTCGGCTTCGGGCTTTCGTCGCCCGCGCAGCTCGAAGCATCGGGTGCATGCGTCGACGCGGGCGTGATCGGCAGCGCGCTCATCCGCCACATCGACCGCACGGGAGAGGTCGCAAGCTTTTTTAAGTAAAATTTCGCGCGAAAAAAGGCCGCACTCGCATACAATATAAAAATATAAAAATGCGAAACGTGCGGGGGGATGAGCGATGAATTTCGCGCGAGCGAACGAAGGAGCGGACATGACCTCGAACCCGGACCCGGACCTCTGGGGTGGACTCAACCGCCCCGGTATTTCGTTCGAGGAGGCGGACGTCGTCGTCTGGGGCATTCCGTTCGACGGCGGGGCGAGCGTGCGCAAAGGCGCCGCCGAGGGGCCGGACGCGTTGCGCCGCATCACGACCTCGATCTGTCCCACGACGGAGGATTTCGAGGTCATGGACCTGAAGATCCTCGACCGGGGAAATTTATTCGCTCCGGACAGGGACGCGCTTTTCGAACGCGTCGAAGAGGCTGCCGAATCGTGCGTGCGCGCGGGCAAACGCTTTACGTTCATCGGCGGCGACCACTCCGTGACGATCCCGATCCTGCGCGGCATCGACCGGGCATTGGACGAACCGCTGGGGATCGTACACCTCGACGCACATTTCGACCTGTGCGACGAATTGGGGGGCGACCGTCTCTCGCACGGCTGCACCGAGCGGCGAGCGCTCGAACTGAAAAGCATCGCCTCGCTCGAACGGATTTTTTTCTGCGGCATCCGCTCGGCCGAGACGCAAGAAGCGGAATTTTTGGCCACGCATCCCGCGCACGTGATCGGCGCGCGCGCTTTTTCGCGCATGGGCGCCGACGCGGCGGCGCAGGTCATCCGCAAGCAGCTCGCTCCCTGCTCGAAAATCTACCTGACGATCGATATCGACTGCCTCGACCCGGCGTACGCGCCGGGACCGGGGACGCCGCAGTTCGGGGGCGTGAGTTCCCGCGAACTGCTCGATCTGTTGCGCGGAAGTTTTCCGATGCCGGGGATTGGTGTTGACCTGGTAGAGTTGGCACCGCCGCTTGAGTCGGGTTCCGTGGCGACGTACGCCGCGCGCAAGATCGTGACGGAATGTTGGGGGCACTGGTGGCGCGCGTGATCCGGGGAATCGGCGTCGACCTGTGCAGCATCGAGCGCATGCGGTGTTCGATCGCGAACGAACGCTTTGTCGAAAAAATTTTTCACCCGGAGGAAGCCGCGTATGCTCGCGAGCGTGCCGACCCCGCGCGCCATTTTGCCAGCGCCTTCGCAGCCAAAGAAGCGCTCGCCAAAGCGGGCGGCTGGGGCATGCTCAAGCTGGGGCTGCGCAACACGTGGGTGACGCGTGCGAACGGCGCGCCGGCTTTTTCGTTTTCGCCCCACGCGGACGAATGGCTTCGCGCGCAGGGCATCGAGCATTGTTGGCTGTCGCTGACGCACGAGGGCGATTTCGCGTGCGCGTTTGTCGTGCTGGAAGGGGAGATGTGCGATGCGTGAACTGTACGGGGCTGATTTCTTCCGCGCGTTCGATCGTGTAGCAGCCGAACATTTCGGAGTCTCGCCCGTGGTGCTGATGGAAAACGCGGGACGCGGCACGGCGGACGCGCTTTGCAACCGCTTCGTTCCCTCCGGTCATTGTTTGATCCTGGCGGGGCCGGGAAACAACGGCGGCGACGGTTTCGTGCTGGCGCGGCACCTGGTGCTTCGCGGCTGGCATGTGGAGTTGATTCAAATCTCACCGAATAAAAACGTCTCGGCCGAATTTGCCGCGAACCTCGAAATTGTCCAGCGGCTTTCCATTCCCATTGAATTCTCCGATAAACTTGATAATAACGCGTTACGCGAAAAAATTGCGCGAGCCGACGTGATCGTCGACGCGCTTTTGGGAACGGGCTCGAAGGGAGTTTTGCGCGGCGAAATCGAACGCCTTGTATGTGCGCTCAATTCCTGCACGGTGAAAAAAGATACGCCTCATATCATGAGCCTCGACATCCCGACCGGCGTCGACCCCGACACGGGAGAGATTGCCTCGTTCGCCGTCCGCGCCGACCTCACGGTGACGTACGCGGCACCCAAGATCGGCCTTTTCGTGATGCCGGGGGCGGACTGCGCCGGAGAAGTGCGCACGACCGACATCGGCATCGCGCGTGAAGGCGTGCTGCCGCACCTCGAACGCGACGCGCCCGGCGCGTCCCAAGATGCGATTTTATTAATAGAAGAAAACGACGCGGGCGTTTTGATCCCGCAAACGTCCCATGCGATCCACAAGGGCGATCGCGGTCGGCTTTTGATCTGTGGAGGCTGCGAAACGTACCGGGGAGCCCCCGTGCTGACGGGCCTGGGTGCGCTCCGGGCCGGGTGCGGGCTCGTGGTTCTGGCGATCCCCGAAGAGATCTGCGAGTCGGCCGCGGCGCTTTTGCCGGAGGCCGTGTTGCTTCCGCTGCCCGCGAATCCGCAGACGTCCGCGCAAAAAATCCTCCCCTGGATGGAGCGCTGCGAGGCGGCCGTCGTCGGCCCCGGCATGGGGCGCGACGAATTCGCCAAGCACCTGTGCGAATTTTTTTGGAACGCATGGAACAAACCGTTACTGGTCGACGCGGATGGACTTTTTTTCCTGGCGCGGCTCGGCGGGCGACGCCGGGACGACGCGCTCGTCACGCCCCACGAAGGCGAGGCAGCCACGCTGCTGGGAATGAAGCCCGAAGAAATATCCGCATGCCGCTTGCGCGCGTGTCGCGAAATCGCCGCGCGTTATGCCCCCACGCTCTTGAAAGGTCGCCGTACGCTCGTGTGCGACGGTCCTCATGCGCGCGTGCTGCCGCCGGGGCACGCGTGCCTGGCGGTCCCCGGCTCGGGCGATGTGCTAAGCGGCGCCTGCGGCGCATTGCTCGCACGCGGTTTGTCGCCGCTCGCGGCGGGAAACCTAGGGGGCCTGCTACACGCGAAGGCGGGCGCGGCGCTCGGAGCGACGTGGAGCACGCACGGCACACTCGCGCGCGACATCGCCGTGCGCATCGCGAGCGAAATGAACGCCGCGACCCGACAGGAGGCTTAAAAATCCATGTCGTCCAGATACCGCGAGCGTGGACGCATGCATCGCGACAAGCGCGAACGAGACGACTCCGACGCGCTCAAACGACGCAGCCGCGGACTTTACTACACGCTGTTTTCGTTTTCGTCGGCCATCGTGGTGCTGATCGCTTTTAAATCGAAGTATCCCCAGTACAGCCTGCTCTCGCCGATCATGATCCTCATCGCCATGGCCGCGGCGGCATTGATTATGATTCGTTTGGCGCGAAGGCGTTAATTTGGGTTGTAAAATAATACCGATGGAAGAAAAAATAGAGATGCGAAAAACCCTCTTCGAGCCGTGCGACGAGAACGCGACGGCGGAGCTTGCGCGGCACGTCGCGAATTTTGTCTACGGATCGCTTGTCATTTTGCTTGAAGGGGAACTCGGAGCGGGAAAGACGTTTTTCGTGCGGGCACTCGCTGGCAAGCTCGGTTACCGTGGCGCGAAGAGCCCGTCGTTCACGCTTGTACACGAATATCATTCGCCCCGAACGCCCCTCACCCTCCTTCACGCCGATTTTTACCGTTTGGGGCAGGAGGAAGCCGAATTGCTCGGCGCGGAGCTCGAACAGCAATGCAACGAAGACTGTTTCGCCGCAATCGAATGGGCCCAGCGTTGGAAAAATCCACCGACCAGCGATTGCTGGAGTATTTGCTTCGAGACACTCACGTATTTGGACCATCGCAGGATAGAGTTTTCGTCACGCGGACGGCACGCAGCGAAAATTTTCGACCAAGCGATCGACTCTTTGCCAAAATCCTTGAAAAATTTGATAAAATACCCTCGTGACGCACTTAACGAGTGCGGCGTTCCAGAAGAAAGCGGGGATTTGCCGTGTTGACGCTGGGTGTGGACTGCTCCTGCGGTTGGACTCATATAGGGGTGGCCACGGATCCGGATACGCCTCTGGCAAGCGTGGATCTCGACCTGAAACGCAGACAGGCGTCTTATCTTCCTCAAGCGACAGAACAGCTTCTAAGTTCCTTGGGGATCTCCTTTTCGGACCTTGAGCGCGTCAGCCTCACGATTGGTCCTGGTTTTTTTACGGGTATCCGGATCGGGGTTGCGTATGCCACAGCCCTCGCGGAGGCAAAAAGTCTTCCCTTGTGCACGCTCTCCACGCTCGAAGCGCTCGCGTGGGAGTGCCGAGAGATGCTCAGGGTGGGAGAGTACGTTATGCCACTCCTGCGAGCGAAAAAAACGACGTTTATCGGCGCCGTTTACCGGTGTGGGCATGACGGATGCCTGATGGAAATCCTGCCCCCGGCGCACGAGGAGTTTGCTTTTTGGCGACAACTTGACCGGGAGCGCATTTTGCCGGCTGAGAGCGGAAGTGCGTTCGTCGCGGAGGGCGGACTTTTGACGCTCATACCGCACACGGACACAAGCGGGATGCAATTCGCAAGATGCGTCCTGCATCGGGGACCACGCGGAGACAGCGTCGCGTGTCTCGGAACGGATCCCTCGCGTGAGCCGTTGGATGCTTCGGAGGTCCGTCCGTTTTATTTACACGACAGCGCTGGTTTGTTTTAGGTCAATGATTTTCTCGATTCGTATACGTTTTCTTCCCCGTCCTGCATACGTTTTTTCGCATCAGGTTTTCCATTCTCGATTAAAGAAAGGGGTTGTGCTGGGAGAAATCGTTGCACGTGTGTTTGAATGCCTGAGTCGTTTTTGTCGCAAATCCGCACGAGTTTTATCAAGCAGAAAAATGGAAAGCGGGAGGTGTGGGATCGGGTATGCACGAAATCGAATTACATCCGATATTGGATTTTAAGCACGGGAAAAGGGTTCCGTTCGATTTTGACGGAAAACAGATGGAGGGATACGAAGGAGAGCCCATCGCGATGGCATTGCACTCGAACGGGGTCCGTATTTACCGGATCACTCCGGAAATGAAGCGACCTAGGGGGTTTTTCTGCGCCATCGGCAAATGTAGCAGCTGCTTCATGGTTGTCGACGGGACTCCGAATGTCCGCACATGCATCACCCCCCTCAAGGCGGGGATGAAAGTGGAAACCCAACACGGCAAGGGGCGGGTCGCGCCGTCCGGACAAGAGGTGAAACCATGAAAGAGCTAAAGACGGATGTCCTTGTCGTCGGCGGCGGAGCGGCGGGTCTGTGTGCCGCAGCCGAAGCGGCCCGCGCGGGAGCCCACGTCACGATCGTCGAAAGCGATCTGCACCTGGGCGGGCAACTTGTCAAACAGACACACAAATTTTTCGGCAGCAAAGACGAATACGCAGGAACGCGAGGCTACAAGATCGCCGAGATCCTGCTCGACGAAATCAACCAACACTCCTCGAAAGTCGACATTCACACGAACACGACCGTAACGGGCTACTACCCGGCAGACCAAAGACTCACCGCCATGCACGCCGAAGACGACTATTTCTGCTTCAAACCCAAGAAGATCGTCGTCTCCTCGGGAGCCCAGGAACGCTTGATCCCCTTTCCCAACAACGATATCCCCGGCGTCTACGGAGCGGGTGCCGTACAGACATTGATGAATGTCTACGGTGTGCTGCCGGGACAGCGCGTCGTCATGATCGGCGCGGGCAACATCGGCCTGATCGTCAGCTACCAGCTGATGCAGGCCGGCGTCAACGTCGTGGCGATCGTCGAAGCGATGTCCAAAGTCGGCGGCTATTGGGTACATGCTGCCAAGGTTCGCCGCATGGGCGTGCCGATCTACCTGAATCACTCCATTAAAGAAGCGCTTGGCACCGACCTCGTGACGGGTGCGGTCCTTCAGGAGCTGGACGATCGTTTTTGCCCCACCGGCAAAGAGATGACGGTCGACTGCGACATCATCTGCCTGGCGGTGGGACTGACCCCGACGGCGGAGCTCCTCTGGCAGGCGGGGTGCGAGATGCAGTACGTGCCTCAACTGTGCGGCTATGTCGCCAAACGCGACCGCAACATGCGCACGACGCATGAAGATTTCTGGGTGGCCGGCGACGTCACCGGCATCGAAGAGGCGAGCGCGGCGATGGTTGAAGGGCGCATCGCGGGGCTGTGCGCGGCGCGAAGCCTGGGACTTCCGGTGGACGAAAAACTCTTCGCCGATTTCTGGACACGCCTGGATCACCTGCGCGCGGGCGAGGTCGGCGAAAAAATCCGCTCGGGAATCGCCTGCGTGATGTGCGATTGTTGGGAGGCGTGAGCGATGGATAAAACAAAACTTTACAACAGCGGCGTGCTGATGGAAGAGTCCGCCGGAGCGATTTTGCCCCCGCGCGATCTCTGGGAGAAGAAAAAGAACGGACTCGTCCTGATCGAATGTCCGCAGCGGATTCCCTGCAACCCCTGCAACACGAGCTGCCCCACGAAGGCCGTGAAGGACTTCGCGGATATCAACGACGTCCCTGCGATCGATTATTCAAAATGCACGGGGTGTGCGTTGTGCGTCGCCAAGTGTCCAGGGCTCGCCTGTTTCGTGATCGACATGACCTATTCCGACGACGACGCCCTGTACAAGCTGCCCTATGAGATGCTCCCACTGCCGGAAAAAGGGCAGACGGTCGACTGTCTCGATCGGACGGGCAATGTCGTGGCCAAAGGAAAAGTGGAGAACGTCACGGAGCCCTGGAAGGACAGGACATACGTCGTCCACGTCGTGGCTCCTAAAAAAATGTCCGGCGAGATTCGTGCGATCAGGGTGGTGAAATAGGATGGCGGACAAAATGGATCAAAAAGAACGCGACATTATCATCTGCCGTTGCGAGGAGATCACGCTCGGCGAGATTCGCGACTGGATCGAAAAGGGGTACACGACTTTCAGCGAACTCAAGCGCGTGTTGCGTGTGGGAATGGGGCCGTGCCAAGGACGCGGTTGCCAGGATATCATCCTGCGGGAGATTGCGCGCATGACGAAAATTCCGCTTCCGCAAGTGGAGACGGGGACGACTCGACCTCCCGTCAAACCGATCATGCTGGAACTTCTCGCGGCCGGAGGTGACGATATATGCTGACAGGTGTGAAAAAAACGGCGAATGCGGTCGTCATCGGCGGCGGCATCGTGGGGATGGCAACGGCTTACAACTTGGCGAAACTGGGGATGAAAGACGTCGTCGTCCTGGAGAAGGGGTCGGTTTGCAACGGCTCGACCGGGCGCTGTGGAGCGGGTATCCGTGCCCAGTGGGGAACGGAGATGAACTGCAAGCTCGCGTTGGCGGCACTCGATATCTTCGAACAGCTGCACGAGGAGCTCGGTATGGATTGCGGGTTGAACCAGGGGGGATACCTGCTTGTTGCCTATACGGACACGGAGTTCGAAACCCTCAAAAAGGGCGTGAAGCTGCAAAACGGCCTCGGCGTCGCCTCGCGCGTCGTCTCTTACGACGAAGCCAAAGTGATCTGCCCCTGCTTGAGCGCTCCCGATGCGGTCGGTTTCACGTTTCACCACCGCGATGGACATGCGGACCCGTTCCTGACGACATTCGCGTATCAGGAAGCGGCGAAGCGCCTCGGAGTGAACGTGTATCGCGACACGGAGTGCACGGGCATGCTGATGGCGGGCGACACGATCAAAGGCGTCAAGACGACCCGCGGCGATATCCAGGCACCCGTGGTGATCAACTGCGCCGGTCCTTACGCGCAGTTCGTCGCGAAGATGGCGGGCATCGAGATCCCGAACTATGCGGAACGCCACGAAATCCTCATCACTGAACCCGTCGATCCGGGAGTCTGCCCTGCAATGCTGATGAGCTTCACGGGGAACTACTACATCCAGCAGCGCCCGCATGGGTCGATCATCGCAGGGTGCAGCCCCGAGGGGCACCCAGAGGATTTCTCCTGCGGCACCAGTTGGCAATTTTTGGCCTATATGTCCAAAACGATCACGAAACTGCTGCCCGCAGCGAGACAGGTGCGCGTCGTCCGTCATTGGTCGGGCCTTTACGAGATGACGCCCGACAAACAGCCGATTATCGGCGAGACGGACGTACACGGTTTTTACCATTCCACCGGTTTCTCGGGACACGGTTTCATGCTCGGCCCCGTCGCGGGACAAGTTCTCGCCGAGCAGATCATCAAAGGGAAACCGAGCATCGACATCTCGATGCTCGACTACCATCGATTCGAACGTGGGGAGCTGATTATCGAGCCGGCCGTCGTCTGACCTTTTTGCTCGTTTTATTCGCGCTGTTCTGTGTTGTTGTGCAATCATGAAAATATTTAATACCGTTTATTTATTGTTCATGGATGACGCATCGCGCACTTTTTTGGCATAATGTGAATGTGTGTGAACGAGTGCTCACTGTTCTTGTGTCGCATCGGGAACATCGGGCACTCGTAACTGTATGCATATGAGGAGGGTAACGATATTGGCCAAGAAATTCAGCGTCGCAGTAAACAGGAAGTGGTGCAAGGGGTGCGGGCTGTGTATTGCGATCTGTCCCAAGAAGGTCCTTGAACTGGACCCGCAAGTGAAATGCGATCCCGTAAGGCAGGACGATTGCATCGGTTGCCATCAGTGCGACAACATCTGTCCCGACTTTGCGATCACCGTAAAGGAGCGTGAATAAAAATGCCGAAAGCGGATTTCTGGCAGGGGAACAAGGCAGTCGCGATGGGCGGCATCGCGGCTGGTTGCCGTTTTTTTGGGGGATACCCCATCACGCCGTCCACTGAAATTGCCGAAGTTATGGCCGAAGAGTTGCCCAAAGTCGGGGGCAAATTCATCCAGATGGAAGACGAGATCGCGGGCATCGCGGCAACGATTGGCGGATCGATCGCCGGCCTCAAGGCGATGACCGGCACGTCGGGTCCCGGTTTTTCGCTGAAGCAGGAAAACCTCGGTTATGCGTACATCGCGGAGATCCCGATCGTCGTGGTCGACGTCATGCGGGGCGGTCCCTCCACGGGACTGCCGACGAAAGTCTCGCAGGCGGACGTCATGCAGGCCCGTTGGGGTTCGCACGGCGATCACGGCACGATCGCCTTCGCGCCCTCTTCCGTTCAGGAATGTTACGATCTGACGATCAAGGCGTTCAACCTCGCGGAGCGTTTCCGCCAGCCTGTCCTGATCATGAGCGACGAGATCATCGGACATATGCGCGAGAAGATCGTGATTCCCGACGCGGGCTCGTTCCCGATCATCGACCGCAAAAAGCCAACCGTGGCGCCGGACGCGTTTGTCCCCTACCTGGCCGACGAGTGCGACGACATCCCGCCGATGGCGGCTTTCGGTGATGGCTACTGCTGGCATGTGACGGGACTGACGTCCAACGATTTCGGTTTCCCGACCAATAACGCTGCCGAGATCGAAAAGAAAGCCGTGCGGATCATCCGCAAGGTCGAGCGCTTCCGCGACGAAATCGTCGAGTACAAGGCGGAGCACGTCGACGACGCGGAGATCCTCGTCGTCTCGTACGGCTGCGTCGCTCGCTCGGCATTGCGTGCCGTACGCGAACTGCGCGAACAGGGCGTCAAGGTGGGGCATTTCCGCCCCATCACATTGTGGCCGTTCCCCGACAAAGAGATTGAGGCGCTCACGAAACACGTCAAACACGTGATCGTTCCCGAGCTCAACTGGGGACAGATGGGGCTTGAAGTGGAGCGCGCGCTGCACGGCAAGGCCGAGTTCCACCAGAAGTGCCTGATCAACGGCGAACTGTACAAACCCGCGCAAATCGCCGAATTTATCAAGGAGGTGGCGTAACGATGCCTCGCGAAGACGTCCTCAACTGGCTGCGCCAAAAATTCATGCCCACGATCTGGTGCCCGGGATGCGGGCACGGGATCATTACGCACGCGCTACTGCGCTCCCTGTGCGACCTCAAGATCGATCCCAAGAAGACCGTCATCTCTTCAGGCATCGGCTGTTCGAGCCGTATGCCGGGATATATCAACTCGTGCACGCTCCATACGACCCACGGCCGCTCGCTCGGTTTCGCCACAGGCGTCAAGATGGCGAACCCCGAGCTGACGATCATCAACGTCATGGGTGACGGCGACTGCTCGGCCATCGGCGGCAACCACTTTATCCACGCGTGCCGCCGCAACATCGGGATCACGGCGCTCGTCATGAACAACAACATCTACGGCATGACCGGTGGGCAGGCGTCCCCGACGACCCCGCAGGATGCCTATGCCGCCACCACCCCCTACGGCGCGATCGACCCGACGTTCGACCTCTGCCAGCTTGCCATCGGAGCGGGCGCGTCGTACGTCGCGCGCGCGACGATCGCCCAGCCACAGCTGTGCGAAACGCTGATCAAAAAAGCGATCCAGCATCAGGACCGCGGTTTCGCCGTCATCGAGATCATCACGCACTGCCACACGCAATATGGGCGCAAGAACAAGCTGCCGCGCCCGATCGACAACTTCAATTTCTTCAAGGACCGCACCGTGATGAAGGCGAAAGCCGACTCGATGTCGCCCGAAGAGCTTCAGGGCAAGATCGTCGTCGGCGAACTGTTCGAAAAGGACGCCGCGGAATACAGCCGTCGCTATGTCGAGCTGATCGAGCGGGTCAAGGGGGGGCAGAACTAATGAGTGAGCGTTTTGAAATCCGTATCGCCGGATCGGGTGGACAGGGCGTCATCCTGGCCTGCGTCATCCTGGGCGAAGCCGCCGCGATCATCGAAAAGGGCCTTCAGTCCGTGCAAAGCCAGGCTTATGGCCCCGAGGCGCGCGGGGGAGCTTCCAAGTCCGAGGTCGTCATCTCCAAATCCGAGATCGACTACCCGAAGGCGGCTCACCCGAACCTGCAGGTCATCCTGACGCAAAAGGCGTGCGACGAGTACTCGGGCGACACCGCCCCCGGCGGGATCGTCATCGTCGACGATTTCTTCGTCCGCGAGCTGCCGAAGCTCGACGCGCAGATTTTCAGCCTGCCGATCGTCGTGACGGCGCGCGAGAAGCTCGGCAAAGAGATCGTCACGAACATGGTGGCGCTCGGATGCACCGCGCGCGTGCTGGAAGTCAAAGACCTCATGCGCCCCGAATCCGTCAAGAAAGCCATCCTCGACCGCGTCCCCCCCGGGACGGAAGAGCTCAACTCCAAGGCCTTCGAAGCCGGCTACGCCATGATGAAAGAGAAGATGTAAGCGACAGGCAGTAAAATTTTCCCCGCGCAAAACGCACAAAAAGCGCAAAACACGCAAAAAACAGGCCGCGGCTCTTTCGAGTTCGCGTACTGATTTTTTGCTTGTGGACCAAAATCACTTTTCCGAGTACAAAAACAGGCTCTGCGCGTTCGAGATGACGTCGCCTAAGTGGCGGCTCATGGCGAGGCTCGCTTTTTCCGGGTCGCGCTCTTTGATCGCGCTCAATATTTTTTCGTGCGACACGTTCAGGGGTTGGTTGTACATCTTGAACGTCCCGATGAAAAACCCCTGCCACTGCACCGACAAACCGATAAATTCGTAAAGTGTCTGCAGTAGGGGAGAGCGAGCGACTTGCAGGATCTTTCTGTGGAAAGCCGTCGAAAGGTCGGCGTAGTCTTCGTTTTTTTCCATTCCTTCGTACTGCGCGCGGATGATGTTTTCCAGGTCCCGGATATCCGCCGGCGTGGCCCGCAGCGCCGCCTGCGCCGCGGCTTCCCGCTCGAGCGCCCTGCGCGCGATCAGGATATCGAGGATGTTTTTATCCTCGAGCGAATTGTTTTGCAGCAAAAAATCGCGCAGCGTCTTTCCCGCCACGCGGATTTTCTCCAGGTCGTTCAAGCGGTTCAAGCCACGTTCCGTGATCGTATGTCCTTGAAAGCCGACCCGCTCCAGAAGGTCGTGCCGGCGTAGCTCCCGCAAAATGCGGCCGATTCCGGCCTCGCTGATGGAGATGCCCTGATCGTGCAGGACTTCTCGTAACGCGCCCGCTCCCATGGGGAACGTCTGCTCGCTCATGACCTTGAGAATCGGATATTCCTGCGGGATCGTTTTTTCCTGTTTTTCCAGTTTTTCTGGCCTGTCGTTTTTTTCCTGCATCGATCTTCGGCACTCCTTTTGGGCGCGTTCGGATCAATCCGAGCGCGAGGGTCCCTTATCGCACTCAAGAAATTTTAAACGGATCGAAGCTATTTTACAAACCTTATAAATTTTATTGCCGGCGATAGCCGTTTTTCTTCATGAATTTTGAGGCATTGACAAAAAAATCGAGTACGATATGATTGCCGCACGTCAATAATGAGTGGCCAAGGGAAAAAAATAACAAATGCGCGATGCGCGAGCGAGGAGGAAGTGAATGCAAATAAGTGGCGGACGACTCATTTTAGAGATGTTGAAACTGCACGGGGTCGAACATGTCTTCGGCCTGCCGGGAGAAACGACGTTGGGGCTTTATCGGGAGTGGTCGCGTTTTCCAGAAATAACGCATATCTTGACTCATGACGAACGCAACGCCGCCTTCATGGCCGAGGCCTATGCCAAGGCCACGGGGCGCGTGGGGATCAGCGAGGCTCCCAGTCCGGGCGGATCCCATCCCGTGCCTGGCGTTCTCGAATCGTTCAAAGGATCCGTTCCCACTATCTGCTTCACATCCGACGTTCCCTACAACAACGACACGCGCAACATGCTTTCGGGCTTCGATCAAAACGCCCTGTACCGAACCATCACCAAAGAAAGCCTCTTGATCACGAGGGTGAAAGATATTCCGCACATCGTGCGGCGGGCGTTTCGCGTCGCGTTGAGCGATCGCCCGGGTGCCGTGCACGTTCGCGTGCCGCTCGATGTGTATTCGGCGTGCGATGAGGTCGACGATATTTACGCCGACGCGTGCGGCGGCGTGTGGCCCGCCGATCGCCCGGTCGCCGATTTCGCGAAGATCGACGCGGCGATCGACCTTCTGGCGCAGGCGGCGCGACCTGTGATCGTCTGCGGGCAGGGAGCTCTCGTCTCCCAAGCGGGAGAAGCCGTTCTGGAACTCGCGGAACAGCTTCGCATTCCGGTGGGGACGACCATGACGGGAAAAGGGTGCGTGCCAGAAAATCATCCCCTTTCGATCCGCCTCATCGGCGCTCGCGGAGGGACGAGCTATTCCAACAAATTCCTGCAGGACGCCGACGTGGTCTTTTTTGTGGGGTCCAACACGGATTCGGCGGGGACGGACGCCTGGAAACTGCCTCGTACGTGCGGCTCCGGCGTCAAGATTATTCAGCTCGACATCAGCCGGGAAAGCGTGGGCAACAACTATTGCGTCGACGTGGGCCTCGTGGGGGACGCGAAGGCCACGGTCGCCCTGATGGCCGCTCGCGTGAAGGAGCGCGGCGTCAAAGGGCAAGCGCGAAACGGCGCGGAGGTCCCCGGCGCCATGGCGGCCCTCGACGAGTCGCTGCGCACTGCGGCCGCCCTCGAAACCGCCCCAATCCACCCCGTGCGCTTCATGAAGATCCTCGAGGAGAAACTGCCCGCAAAAACGCTCGTAACGGTCGAAGCGGGCGTGGGCAGCATCTATGCGGCCGCCTACCTCACTCAACGCAAGCCCGGGCGCATGATGTTCTCCAACTACTCGATGGGCGCGCTCGGTTACTCGATTCCGGCGGCGGTCGGCGTCGCCGTGGCGCATCCCGATCACACG
>JAVBRL010000213.1:0-5804 GCA_031547985.1 Synergistaceae bacterium | reverse complement strand
TCACAGACTGAAGAAACGGCACCTGCTGAAAATGATTCCAAGCCGAGTAAAAAATCCCCATCGCGTGTCGTGTCGGCAAAAACTCCGAAGAAGAGTGTGCCTGAAAAATCCGCGCAGACGCTTTTGCCTGTACCCGAGGAGTTTCGTCCGGCGTCGCTTCGCGACGCGTTGACGCGCAGCGTCCCGGCGCAACGGGAAGTGCCTGCTCCGATCGAACCTGTGGAACCCAAGCCTGAGGGGAGCAAGCCCTCCCGAAAACAAGCACCCTCACCGAAAGCGACCGTTTCTGAGCGGCCGAAGAAACAGACCGAGCGCAAGCCGCCCAAAGTTTCGGCCGTGATGGAGGAGCTGGCGTCGAATGTCGCCAGCGAGCCTCCGGTTGTTTCGAAACCCGTCCCCAAGCGCCGCGCTTCGAAGAAAAAAGGAGTGTGACGTTATGGGGGGGCCGCTCGTCAAGCTGGTGACGGGGGTACTGTTTCCGAGTGGTTCGGCGGAATGGCTGCATTGGGCCAAGGAGAAGCTCGTCGAAACGTGGGGTCCCGTGGAGCGCGAAAGCGGGGCGTTCCCATTCGATTGGACGGATTACTATCACGAAATCGCGCCGGACCTGTCACGAGTTTTTTGGTCTTTCGCGGGATTGTGCGGCGCGAGCGAGTTGCGTTTATGGAAGCGGCAGGCGATCGGCGTGGAAGGCGCGAGCGGAGCGCAGCGGCGCGTGAACATCGATCCCGGTTACGTGGACGGGGCACGTCTCGTGCTGGCCTCGACGAAGGACCACGCGCACCGCATCTGGCTGGGCGAGGGTATTTTCGCCGAACTGACGCTCTGCTATCGAAAAAAGGGTTGGCAGAGCTTTTACTACACGTTCCCCGACTTTAAAAGCGACCGCTATCATCCGTTTTTATCGCAAGTCCGCGAGGACTGGAAACGCGAAATTAAAGAAGC
This sequence comes from Synergistaceae bacterium, assembly GCA_031547985.1. Classification (GTDB taxonomy): domain Bacteria; phylum Synergistota; class Synergistia; order Synergistales; family Synergistaceae; genus JAVBRL01. The sequence continues at coordinate 4,859 of JAVBRL010000213.1, read as the reverse complement.
AAAAGCCAATGCGATTTAATTTTTAGGTTTATTGAATGAGGGTGCAGGGAGCGCCGCTCCCTGCAAGATCTTTTTATATTTCCTGTGAGGTGTTGTCCGAATGATCGATCGTTACCAGACGCAACGCATGAAGTCCCTATGGTCGGAGGAAAACAAGTTCAGGCGGTGGCTCGACGTCGAGATCGCGGCGACGCAAGCGTGGGTGGAGGCGGGCAAGGTGCCGCCGGAAGCGCTGGCGGAGATTCGCGAGCGCGCGCGCTTTTCGGTGGAGCGGATTAACGAGATCGAATCGGTGACGCATCACGACGTGATCGCGTTTGTTTCGTGCGTGGCCGAGAACGTGGGGGAGGCGGGGCGTTTCGTCCATTACGGGCTGACGAGCAGCGACGTGGTGGATACGGCGGGCGCGCTTTTGCTCACGGAGTCGATCGACGTGCTGCTCGAATCATTGGACGAACTGGCCGGGCAGACGTGGGAGCTCGCGTGGAAGTATCGCTACACGCCCTGTGCGGGGCGCACGCACGGCGTGCACGCCGAGCCGACGACGTTCGGCCTGAAGATCTTGAACGCCTACGCCGAGTTCCAGCGCGACAAAAAGCGCCTCGCGCAGGCACGCGAGGATGTCGCCGTGGGAAAGCTCTCCGGTGCCGTGGGGACGTACGCGAACTGCCCGCCCGAGATCGAACGCCGCGTGTGCGACCTGCTGGGATTGTCGGTCGACCCCGTCTCGACGCAGATCGTGCAGCGCGACCGGCACGCGCACGTGATGACGTCGCTCGCCCTGTACGGCGGAGCGCTCGAGCGCCTGGCGCTCGAGGTTCGCCATCTGCAGCGCACGGAGGTGCGCGAGGCGCTCGAGCCGTTCGGCAAGGGGCAAAAAGGGTCGAGCGCGATGCCGCACAAGAAAAACCCGATCCTGTGCGAGCGTGTGTGCGGAATGGCGCGACTGTTGCGCGCCTACGCGTCGGCGGCGCTTGAAAATATCGCACTGTGGCACGAACGCGACATCAGCCACTCGTCGGTAGAGCGCGTGATCTGGCCCGACGCTTTCGGGCTCGCGCACTACACGACCGGCGTGATGACGCGCGTGGTTCGTGGGCTGCAGGTCGACGAGGAGCGGATGCGGGAGAATTTCGACCTCACGAAGGGGTTGCTTTTCAGCGGCCGCGTGCTGGTCGAGCTTGTGGAGCGCGAGGGGTGTTCGCGGGAAGAAGCCTACGCGATCGCGCAGGAAAACGCCATGCGCTGCTGGGAGACAAAGGAACCCCTTTTGGATCTGCTGGCGAAAGACGCCCGAATTAAAAAAATGTCACGCGAGGAGCTAGCTTCCCTGTTCGATGTAGGCTATTATCTGAGGTACATAGACACGATCTTTTCCCGTTTTTCCCAGAAATAAGCAACAATCGCATTCAAATAAAAAGGGGAGGTGCTTCTGTTTTGAAGAATCTTGCTTTGGAGTTGGTGCGCGCGACGGAGGCCGCGGCGATGGCCGCCGGTCGTTGGATGGGGCGGGGGGATAAAAACGGCGTCGACGGAGCGGCCGTCGAGGCCATGCGTTACATGCTGAACAAGATCAACATGGACGGCGTGGTCGTGATCGGCGAAGGGGAAAAGGACAACGCCCCGATGCTCTTCAATGGCGAACATCTGGGTAAAGCGAACGGCAACGGCGGTCCGGTCGTCGACATCGCCGTCGACCCGATCGACGGTACGCGGCTGACGGCCAACGGCATGCCCAACGCCGTAAGCGTCGTGGCGGTCGCTGACCGCGGGACGATGTTCGATCCGAAGCACGTTTTCTATATGGAAAAGCTCGCGTGTGGCGCGGAAGCGGCCGACGTGATCAATATCGAAGCGCCGGTGGCGTACAACGTCAAGGCCGTGGCCAAGGCGCTGCGCAAGTCGGTCGAGGACGTGACGGTCGTCATTCTCGATCGTCCGCGGCACGAGAAGACCATCAAGGAACTGCGCAAACTGCGGGTGCGCATCAAGCTGATCATGGACGGCGACGTCGCGGGCGCGCTTGCGACCGCGAAGCCGGACAGCGGCATCGACCTGCTGATGGGGATCGGCGGATCGCCGGAGGCGATCATCACGGCGTGCGCGTTCAAGTGCATGGGAGGCAACATGCAGTGTCGCCTCTGGCCGCGCGACGAGGCCGAAAGGCAGCAGTGCGTGGATACGGGGATGGACGTGAGCAAGGTGCTGACGCTCGACGACCTGGTGTCGAGCGACGAGGTCTTCTTCGCGGCGACGGGCGTGACGGACGGCGATTGGCTCGACGGTGTGCAGTACGAAGGCGCGACGATCCACACTTCGTCCATCGTCATGCGCGCGGGCAGCGGGACGCTGCGCTACATCAAGGCGATGCACAAGCTCAGCAAACTGCAGGAGCTCGTCGCAGCCAGCGACGTCCGCTACCGGATCTAAAAGCGTTCTCCATACATCCTGAAAACACGCAAGCGACCGGGGGGTCTCGGTCGCTTTTTGTTGTATTACTATGTTTGGATATTGCCTTCCAAATAGAGCGCCGCGTGTCCCGCGATCTTGACGCGTTCGCCGGCGTCCTCGCAGTACAGTGTGCCACCGCGTTTTGAAAGCTGGCGGGCGGCGAGTTCTTTTTTGCCGAGCCGTGCCGACCAGAATGGGATCAGCGTGGAGTGCGACGAGCCCGTCACGGGGTCCTCGGGGATGCCGGCTTTGGGGGCGAAAAAGCGCGACACGAAATCGGCGCCTGAGGTGCGCCCTTTGGCCGTGACGATCACCGCGAAGCCCTCGGACATTTTTTTGATGCGTTCGAAATCCGGCTGCAGGTCGCGCACCTGTTCTTCGGTTTCAAGCAGCAGCATCAGGTCGCGCGCGAGGTATGCCTCGAGCGGCCGAGCTCCAATCGCCTCTTTCATCTGTTCCGTCGCGTCGATTTTCTGCGCGGGGCGGGAGGGGAAATCCATCTCGTACAGGTCTCCGTTTTTGACGACGGTCAAGATGCCGCTTCGCGTCGCAAAAGGCATTGCGCAAACGTGCGGATCCATGAAGTTTGCGACGACGAACGCGGCCGCAAGCGTCGCGTGCCCGCACAGGTCGACTTCGAGCTCGGGCGTGAACCAGCGCAGATCGTAGCCGGACTTGCTTTTTACAATGAACGCGGTTTCGGCTAGGTTGTTTTCGGCGGCAATGGCCTGCATGAGGTGGTCTTCGGGCCATTTTTCGAGCAAGCAGACTCCAGCGGGATTTCCGGAGAATATTTTTCCCGGTTTTTCGGCGAAAGCGTCGACGATGTAATATTTCACGTTCTTTTCACTCCCGTGTTTTGTTTTTTCGATTGTAGCACTTTAGTGGGAGTAAGCTGGTAATATAAATAAAAACGAAAAGGACGCTCGGAATGGATTACGACAAACTGCCTCACACAACAAGAAACAAAATTATTCTGGCTTCCCGCGAACTGTTTTACGAAGTGGGGTACGAGGCGTATTCCGTCAAGGACATCCTCGAGCGGGCGGGGGTTTCGCGGGGGACGTTCTACCATTACTTTCACTCGAAAGACGACGTGATGGCGAACTGGGTGCTGCTTTACGACGACGAGTACCGGCAGTGGTACGAACATGCGGACCGGTCACTCGATGCCCTGGAACTCCTGAAGCAGTACAATCTTTTTATTTTGAGGCAGCAGGAGCGAATGGACTTCGCCCTGAAGAAAAAAATGTACTCCGCCCAGGCTCTCTCGCGAGGGGATTCGCACTTCTACGCTACCCATCGCATGTTTTACAAGGTGAGCCGGGAGATCGCGTCGGCGGGGCAGGAAGCGGGACTCATCACCCAAAAATTCTCCGCGCACGAGATATCGAGCATGTTTTCCATTGTCCAGCGGGGCATCATTTACGACTGGTGCGTCGCGAACGGCGCGTATTCGCTCGAAGACTCCGGCAGCCGGACGATGGACGTTTTTCTGGAGGGGCTGCGCGCGCGCCCATCGGACACGTGAAACGCTCAAAAAAGAACCTCGCCCGGGCGGGCGAGGTTCTTTTTTTTTTTATAGGTCAGTTCCAGCCGATCAAGACGGCGAAAACGAGGACGGCCATGAAAAAAACAGCCGTGACGGCGAACAGGGGCAGCGCGAACTTCAGCCATTTCGTGAACGGGACGCCCGCGATGCCGATGCACCCCATCAGCAGGCCCGAGGTCGGCTGGATTTCGTTCATGAAGCCGTCGCCGTACTGGAAGGCGGCGATGGCGATCTGCCTTGAAAAGCCCAGCACGTCGGCCATGGGCGCCATCAGCGGAATCGTGACGTATGCTTGGCCGGATCCCGACGGGATGAAGATGTTGATGATCGAGTTGACCACGAACATGGCGCAGGCGGCCAGCGCGTTGTGCATCTTGGCGAGCGGGATGCAGAGGTAGTAGACGATGGAGTGGATTACTCCCGCTTTATTCAGGACGACCGTGATCGCTCCCGCGAAGCCGATCAGCACCGCGCTGAAGACCATCTGCTTGCACCCCTCGACGAAGCTGCGGGCGATCTCGTTGGGGCCGAGCTTGCCGATAATGCCGTCGAGAAGCCCCAGCGCCACCATGATCGCCGAAAGAATATCGAGCCCCCAGTTGTACTTGATCGCCCCCCACGTGTAGTAGGAAAACGCGACGACGAGGCTCAAAAAGATGAGGATCTGCCGGGTGCTCACGGCGTATGTTTCCTCTTTTCCCTGTTCGTCGCCTTCGAAAACCTGCATTTTCAGATTGTTTGAGCAGTAGAAAGAGAAACCATAGTTTTCTTTCAATCCCTCTTGAACGCGTACGCTTGATAAACCTTGGCAATCTTGGAATGCATTGCGTCCAAGGACTTCGAGGTTTTTCGGAAG
>JAVBRL010000010.1:0-6008 GCA_031547985.1 Synergistaceae bacterium | reverse complement strand
CCCGCCTCGGCGCTCGAAAGCGCGTATTCGATCGCCTCTCGCCGGTCGATGATCGTCTCGCAACCGGCGAATTTCGTCACGTCCATCCCCATCTCGATCTGCGCGCAGATGCGCCCAGGGTCTTCGCTACGCGGGTTGTCCATCGTGAGCACAACGCGATCGGCCAGTTCGGAGGCAATGCGCCCCATCTGGGGACGTTTGGCCGCATCGCGGTCCCCGCCCGCGCCGAAGACGATCCACAGCCGCCTTTGCGCGATTTCGCGCATCGCCTCGAGCGCTTTCGCGAGGGCGTCCGGCGTGTGGGAAAAGTCGACCACAGCCGTTACGCCGTTCGAAAGCGAATAACGCTCCAGCCGCCCGGGAACCTGCTCGAGCTCCTCAATTCCCTGCTGCAGATACTTCGCCTCGACGCCGAGGCTCCAGCAGATCGAGACGGCCTGCAGGGCGTTAAAGACGTTGTGCCGTCCCAGAAGCGGCAACCGCATGCGGTTTTGCCGCTGACCGTCCGGGTAGACGAGGTCGAAAACGATCCCCTCGACCCCCTCTTCGTGAATTTCGGCTCCGAATGCCCCCTGCAGAGGCGAAAGTCCGTACGAGACCGCGCGATCAGCGAATTCGGCGATCAGCTTCGCGCCCCAGGGGTCGTCGCGATTGGCCAAAAGTTTCCAGTCGCCACGCATGTGACGTGTCAGGAGCGTTTTTTTGGCCTCGAAGTAGGCCTCGAACGTCCCATGAAAATCCAGATGATCCTGCGTGAGGTTCGTGAAACCGGCGCGGTCGAAATGACACCCCGCGATGCGCTCCTGCGCGATCGCGTGGGACGAGGTTTCCATCACGCACGCCTGGCAATTGTTGCGCACCATTCGCCCCAGGGCCGCCTGGATATCCGGCCCTTCGGGAGTCGTGTGCTTCGACGTCTCCTGGCGCTCGCCGTCGTCGGTGACGATCGTGCCGATCATGCCGGTTTTGATCCCCGCCGACCGCAGGATGGAGCGGATCATATACGTCGACGTCGTCTTGCCGTTCGTTCCCGTCACGCCGATCATCGTCAGGCTCTCCGAGGGGTTCCCCTCGAGAATCGCCGCGACGCGCCCCATGCTGGCCCGCGGGTCCGACGTGCGGATCTGCACCGCATCGAGTCCGTTCAGGAAACGGGAGACGAGGAGGACCTCGGCCCCCTTTTCCAGCGCCGCGGGGGCGAAATCGTGTCCGTCACAGTGTTCTCCCACGACGCACGCGAAGATCACACCGGCGCCCGCCTTGCGGCTGTCGTAGACGACGCTGCCCACATCGACCTCTTGCGACTTCTTCGCACGACGAGCCCGCACCTCGACGGCCTCTTGCATTTCAAGCGCCGAAACCAATTCTTGGAGAAGCACCGGTATTCCTCCTCTTCGCTAAAGTTCCGTCCGTTCCTTCGCTTCCTCGCCTTCGGCCGTGATCTGGATCAGGTCCGTCACCGCCGCCTTGAAAAGAGGAGCCGCGATCTCGCCGCCGTAATAGCTGGCTCCCTGCGGCTCACCCAAAACGATCAGCAGCACGTATTTCGGGTTGTCGCTCGGCCAGAAACCGACGAAGGATCCCACGTACTTGCCCTTCGCGTACTCGCCTCCGGCTGCGATCTGCGCCGTCCCCGTCTTCCCCGCCACCGTGGTGAGCGGCGTATTGGCCGCCTTACCCGTTCCGCGCTCGACACCGACGCGCATCGTCTTGCGCAGCCACTCGCTCACCGCCGGGCTCAACACCTCGGCGCGCACGCGGCGCCGCCCCTGGTGGATCACCTTTCCGTAGCCGTCTTTGACCTCGGCGACGATGTAGGGCTTCAAAAGGTACCCCCCGTTGGCGACCGCTCCGATTCCCAGGGCGAGCTGCAACGGGGTCACCGCGATTCCCTGCCCGATGGCGATGTTCGACGGCACGGTCCCGAGCCACTGTTCCGGCGGGCGCAACAATCCTTCTTCCTCGCCGGCGATCTCGATGTGCGTTTTCTCGCCAAAACCGAACTGCCGGAGCATGCCGTAAGCGCGGTGCACGTGAAAACGCCGGCCGATCTGCGCCATGCCCGTGTTGCACGAATTGATCAGGAGGTCCTGCAGCATCTCCTGCCCGTGGGCGCTGACGTCGCGAATGACGGCGTCGGCGATCTGGATCCTGCCGGAGCAAAAAAACTGCTCGCCCGTCGACGCGAGCGCCTCTTCGCGGGCGATCCCCATGATGATGGGCTTCAACGTCGACCCCGGCTCGTAGACGCGCCCCACAACGTTGTTGCGAAGCGCCTCCTGCTGTGTGAGGTTCGCCCGGTCGTTCGGGTTGACCGACGGATAGCTCGCCATCGCCAGGATCTCGCCGTTTTGCGGGTTCAGGCAGACGGCCGCACCCCATTTCGCGTGGAACTTCACGGCCCCTTCGCGAATACGCCACTCGAGGACCTGCTGGAACCTCGCGTCGATCGTCAGCTTGATGGAGCCGGCGCTCTTGCGGACCGTCCCCGCGTTGCTCGCGATCATGTCGATCATCCTGCCCCGCGCGTCGCGCACGAGGAGCTTCGACTGCGGCGGAGAAAACAGCACGCTGTTCCAGGCCATTTCGATCCCGGCGAGCCCGTTGTCGTCGATGTCGCAAAAACCGAGCACGTGCGAGGCCAATGCTCCGTGAGGGTAGACGCGCTCCCTTTCCTTCAGGGTGTAAAGCCCCGGTACCTCTTTGGCAGCAAGCGGCACGGCGGTTTCCCTCGAGACTTTACGCGCGACCCAATAAAAGCGCCCTTTGAGCGGGCGGCCGAAACGTTCGCCCGTCTCCTTTCCAAGGTACTGTGCGAGCACGGAGGCATTGGCCGCGGACCACGTTACCGGATCGATAAAAAAACTCGTTGCGGGCACCGAAATGGCAAGCGGGATGCCGTTACGATCCAGAATATCCCCTCGCGACGTGCTGACCGGAACCTGAGCCCAATACTGCTTCGCGGCCTGGTTGGCGATGCGCGGATCCGGAAACGCCGATACGTGCACCGTCTGTGCCGCCAGCAGCAAAAAAACAAGATAGAAAAGCGCCCAGAGAATGCGGACTCTCCATCGTTCTCTGGGCGGCAGTTCGTCAATCCTTGGCATTCGCCTTGCCGACGAATACGTTTTTCAAGAAGCCGAACATCGAAGGTCGATGTTCTTTCGCCAGGCGTAGCGCCTCTTCTTGCGCCCCCTGGGGATCACCCAGATGAATGGTCTTCGTCTTCGCGGCCGTCATCATCCCGAGCTGCAAGCGGGCGTAACTGTAGACCCGCGACGGCGAAAGCAGCGCCGAGTAGCGCTCCTGCATCTCGATGTTCTCCTCCCGCGCCATCTCGATCTGGTGCGTCACGCTCGAAAGCCGGTGTTCGAGGTAAAGCGCGTAAAGCCGTAGGCCCCCCAGGGCCAGCGCCGGAATCAGGACCGCGATAAGACAGATGATGATAAGGGACGAATGAGAGCGGTGATCCTCTTCCTGCGCTTCCGCGTAGGAATCGTATGCGTATCGCCTTGAATCGAAACTCAAACGGGCGACCTCCTTTCCAAGGCCTCGCGGGCTTCGGGGTCCGCGAAAACGAACGCGCGCAATTTCGCGCTTCGCGCCTTTTTGTTTTCTTCTATTTCCTCCACCTGCGGCGAAAGCGGGCGGCGCGTCAGCACCACGCCGTGCCCTTCCGCCTTCCACTGCAGAAAAGCCCGTTTCACGCGCCGATCCTCGAGCGAGTGATACGCGATGAAGACGACGACACATCCGGGGTTGCGCCGGAGCTCCCCCATCCGGGGCAGTTGTTCGAGCACCCGCTCGAGCGCGCCCATCTCGTCGTTGACGGCGATCCGTAGCGCCTGGAAAACGCGCCGCGCCGGGTGTCCCTTCATCTTCCGCTGCGCCGGCGCCGGAATCGTACGGCGAACCAGCGCCACCAACTGCTCGGTCGTCTCGATCCCGTCGCCCCGTTCGCGGGAGCGCACAATCGCCTTCGCGATCGCGTGCGCGAACGGCTCCTCGCCGTACTCACGAAACAGGGTGCTCAAACTCCGCAAATCCCAATCCGACAGAATATCTTTCGCGAACGGACGGTCATCCCGCTCGGGATCCATCCGCATATCCAGGCAGGCGTCCGCGTTGTGCGAAAAACCGCGCTCGGGCGAAGCAAGCTGCAGATTCGAAACGCCCAGATCGAACAACACTCCGTCGATCGCCTGAATCCCTTCGCACCGTACGATGTCGCCGATCTCTTCGAAGTTGCCGGCGACGGCCCGAAACCGCTCCCCGAACGGGGCCAGCCGCTCTTGCGCGAACGCGCGGGCCGATGCATCCTGATCGATCCCCAGCACCTTCGTCGCGTCGCTCGCCTGTAAAATCGCCTCCGTGTGCCCCCCGAGCCCCAGCGTCGCGTCAACCACACACTGCGGATCGCGTACGGCGCTCAGGTGCGAAAGGACTTCGCGGAGCATCACCGGAACGTGGATGGGCTCGTTCACCGCGAGGCCACTTCTTCGGCCAGCGCTCCGAAGTTGCCCTGGATCTTGGCGAGTTCCCGCTCCCACTTCTGCTGGTCCCAGATCTCGACCCAGTCCTCGTTGCCGATCACCCACACGTCCTGTTGGATCGATCCGTAGTTGCGCAGCACCTGGGGGATCAAAATCCGCCCCATGCCGTCGATCTCGAGGTTGTGGGCCGAAGCCATCAAGTAACGCCGGAAAGTACGGCTCTTTTCCTTGAACGTGTCCAGCTCGCGCACTTTCTCGAGCTGCTCGTTCCACTTCTCCATGGGGTAGATGTGCACGCAGGAATCGTAGCCCACGCTGGCCATGACGACCTGGCCCAGGTCCTCGCGGAACCGGGAGGGGAGCACCATACGGCCTTTTCCGTCGAGCTTGTGCTGATAGCTTCCCACCAACATGCCCATTTCCCCCAAACTTTGCTACTTTTTGCCACTTTCCGCCACAAAGAGAGGTTAGCATGTCGTTTCTTTCGATGCAACGCTATATGTGAAAGAAAAGTTGGAAATCCGACGCTAGAAAAGCGACGGACCTTTACTTCCGAATCGGTGAAAGTGACGAAAAGAGGGTCGGTAAAAGGGATGAAAAACGAAAAAACGGAAAAACGGGGGAAAATTTATTTTCCGAAATCGCCGCTGCGGGGGATGTTGAGATTTTTTTTCATCGCCACAAAACGGATGCCGAACGTGACGGCGAAACACGCGAGGCCCGCGGCGAGCTCGTCTCGCGTCAAGCGGTAAAGCGCATAATAGACGACCGCCCCGACGATGGACGCCGTGGCGTAGATTTCCTTGCGCAGCACAATGGGCAGCTCGCGCGTCACGAGGTCGCGCAGCACACCGCCGCCGATCCCCGTGATCAGCCCCGTCATCACCGCCAAAAAAAGCGTATGCTGCGGAACAAGCGTCGCCCGCGCGGCGCCCACGGCCGTGAACACGCCCAGCCCCAGCGCGTCGAAGAGCAGCACGACGTCGCGCATTCGGGGCGTCGAGAACTCCCGGCCAAACGCGAAAACGCCCGCCCCCACCGCGACGCTGAGCAAAAAATCGCGCGGGTGCGCGAGCGCCGCCGGGGGCACAAGCCCCAACAGCACATCGCGGATCATACCACCGCCAGTGGCCGTGAGCGCGGCCAAAAAAACGACGCCGAAGAGGTCGAATCGCTTGAGCCGCGCGGAGAGCGCCCCCGAAATCGCAAACGCCACGACGCCCAGAATGTTCATGCTCTCCAGGAAAAAAATCGCCACCTGCTCGCCCATCGCCCAGCCCCCCTACCAGGTTAATCATACGCGAAAAAATTTCTTCGAGAAATTTCGTGGAAATTTCAAAATAGGGGTGACAGTTTGGACCCCTTTCACGCACATTATATGTAAGAAATAATAGCGTTATTTACAACTCCCTCCGCGCAGGCAAAGAATAAGGAGAGCAAATCGAGAGGAGTAAAGACGCCTGAATGAATATTCATAAATGGACCCGACTAACCCCGCAACAGAGAGAGGAAATT
>JAVBRL010000067.1:0-2728 GCA_031547985.1 Synergistaceae bacterium | reverse complement strand
ATCAATAAAATATAAAAAATTAAAACGCGGGAGAGATTCTCTCCCGCGTTTTCGAGTTTGCTTGGAGCGGTTTAAGCTGCTATAATTCCAGCGCTTTATCAGGATAATATCTGCAAGGGGGTTTTGGAATGAATTTCAAGAAGTTCGCGTGTCTGTGTCTTTGCCTCTGTTTCGTGCTGGTCGCTTCCGCCGGTTTTGCGGCTCCCAAGAAGTACGTGTGCGGGATCGACGGGGACTACCCGCCGTATAGCTTCATGGGATCCGACGGCAAGCCGACGGGTTTCGACGTCGAGTCGCTGCAGTGGATCGCGAAAGAGATGGGCTTCGAGGTCGAGATCAAGCCGACGGCGTGGGACGGGATCATTCCGGCGCTGCTGGCGAAGAAGATCGACATGGTCTATTCCGGCATGACGGCGTCGGCCGAACGCAAGAAGGTCGTGGACTTCTCGATCGTCTATTGGGAGATCGATCAGGCCGTGGCGGTCAAAGAGGGCTCGAAGGTCACGATGGACGACGTGTTGAAGGGCAAGGTTACGATCGGTACGCAGCGCGGCTGCACGGCGGCGCTGTGGCTCGAGGACAACCTTGTGAAAAAGGGCATCCTGCCCAAGGACAAGCTGCGCCTGTACGAAAACTTCCCGATCGCCGCGAAGGACCTCGAGATCGGGCGCATCGACGCCGCCATGATGGACGACATGATCGTCCTGAGCGTCATCAAGGGCAAGCCGATGAAGATCATCGGCACGGTCAAGACGGGCGAGGAGTACGCCGTCGCCATGCGCAAGGAGGACAAAGAGCTGCAGAAAACGATGAACGAGGGCCTCAAAAAACTCATGGCCTCCCCCAAATGGACGGAACTGAAGAAAAAATACGACATGCAAAAATAGCCTTTAATTTTGGAAAGAGGGTCCAGGGAGCATTGCTCCCTGGAAATCTTTTAGCTTTTGAGTTTTTTGATCTTGGAGTTTTTATTTGGATAATCTAGCCATTTTATTCGAATCGCTGCCCAATATCGCGCTGGGGCTTTTCACGACGCTGGGACTTGTGGCGCTCGCCCTGGCGGTCGGTTTCGCGGTGGGGCTTCCCCTGGGAGTGGTCCAGGTCTACGGGGGAGGCCTCGCTTCCTGTTTCGTGGGGGTCTACGTCTGGTTTTTGCGCGGGCTGCCCAATCTGGTGCTGCTTTTTTTATTTTATTTCGGCCTTTTCCCCCTGCTGGGGCTCGACCTGCCCGCCTTTTTCGTGGGGGCGACCGTTCTGGGGCTTCGAAGCGCCGCCTACCAGTCGCAGATCTTCCGCGGCGCGCTGCTGTCGATTGACGCCGGGCAGATGCAGGCTGCGCGGTCGTTGGGGATGAGCCGCTCGCTCGCCATCCGCAGCATCGTGCTGCCGCAGGCGCTTCGTATTTCGCTGCCCGCCTGGTCGAACGAATACCCGATCCTGCTCACCGATTCCTCGGTCTGCTACGCCATCGGCGTGATGGAGATGCTCACGCGGGCGAGCCTGCAGGTCACGCGGACGTCGGCGCCGACGCCGATCTACCTGGGCACGGCCGTGATCTTCATCTTGATGAACTACGCCGGCATGCGCGGACTGCACTTTCTGGAGCGGCGCTTTCGCATCCCGGGATTCGGAGGAGGTTCGTGACGATGAGTACTCGGCCGCACGGAGTCGTCCCGTCGCCGCTCGTGCTGCGCGTGGAAGACCTGCACAAGAGCTTCGGCGATGAGGAAGTCCTCAAGGGCGTGAGCTTCGAGGTCCGCAAGGGGGACGTGAAAGTCTTCATCGGTCCTTCGGGCACGGGCAAGAGCACGATGCTGCGCTGCCTCAACCGCCTGGAGGAGCCCGACGCGGGGCACGTGTGGCTCGGCGATACCGAGATCACCCATGCGAGCGATATCGACCGCGTGCGTCGCCGCATGGGCATGGTCTTTCAGAATTTTTACCTCTTCGACCACCTCTCGGCGCTGCGTAACGTGGAGATCGCGCTCGTTAAGGTGCTGGGGATGTCGCGGTCGTCGGCGCGCGAACTGGCGTTGTTCGAACTCGCGCGGGTGGGCATGGACCGTTTCGTCGACAAATATCCGGCCGAGCTTTCCGGCGGGCAGGCGCAGCGCGTTTCGATCGCGCGGGCGCTCGCCATGGCGCCGGAGGTGATGCTGTTCGACGAGCCGACGAGCGCGCTCGACCCGGAGCTGACGGGCGAGGTGCTCGACGTCATGCGCGAGCTCGCGTCGGGCGGCATGACGATGCTCGTCGTCTCGCATGAGATGGAGTTCGCCTACAGCGTGGCGCACGAAGTGCTCTTCATGGAGGGGGGCGTGATCGCCGAGCGGGGCACGCCGCAGCAGATCCTGGACGACACGACCGGGCGCGTCTTCGAGCGCACGCGGACGTTCTTGCGGCGCATCAATGGATGAGACGCTCGCCTATATTTTAAACGACGTGCGCGAGCCGCTCCTCGAGGGGCTCATTGCCTCGTGCCAGTTGATCGCAGCGTCGGTGCCGTTCGGCTTGCTGCTGGGCTTTTGTGTCGCGGTCGGCTGGGTGTACGGGGGGCCGTTCGTCTCGCGCCTCTGCCGGGTCTATGTGGCGCTGATCAAGGGGACGCCTCTGCTTATTTTGCTTTTCATCCTCTATTTCTGCCTGCCGACGTTCGGCGTGCTGCTGTCGCCGTTCGCCGCCTCCGTCTTGGGCTTCATCCTGTGCAACGGCGCCTACAATTCGGAAT
>JAVBRL010000073.1:0-4079 GCA_031547985.1 Synergistaceae bacterium | reverse complement strand
CCACGATCGCACCGATCGTCTGGACGACGATATAAGGGATCACTTCCTTAGCGGGAAAACGCCCCCCCGCCCACAGCCCCACGGAAACCGCCGGATTGAGGTGGCACCCCGAAACATGTCCGATCGCGTACGCCATCGTGAGAACGGTCAAGCCAAACGCGAACGAAACGCCCAACAGCCCGATTCCGACATTGGGGAACGCCGCGGCCAAAACAGCGCTGCCGCAGCCACCCAAGACGAGCCAAAACGTTCCGATACACTCCGCCGCCAAACGTTTCTGTAACGAAAACATTCACGACACCTCCTATTTGATTGTGAAAATTATTTTCCGATACAGCATTATAACCCACCTGCAGTCGTTTGCGCGATGCTTGTCATCCGTTCAATGATATAATGCGAACACCATTCCTGCGAACAATATGAAAAAATTCTTTCACACTTGGAGGAGTACGCCATGAAAAAAACACTCCTTTTTACGGCGAAGGGGTTCGAAACAATCGAGTTCGGGGTTTTCGTGGACGTGCTCGGATGGGCACGCGACAAATTCGATTGCGGGACGCAGGTCGTAACGTGCGGATTTGAAAAACAAGTCATCAGTACGTTTGGCATCCCCATTATCGTCGACCGGTTGATCGATGAAATCGATGCCGACGACTACGACGCACTCGCAATCCCTGGAGGGTTCGAACAGTACGGTTTTTACGAGGAAGCGCTCGACGAACGGTTTTTGAATTTGATCCGCGCGTTCGACGCGAAAACCAAGCCGATCGCCGCAATCTGCGTCGCCGCACTTCCACTTGGAAAAAGCGGCATTTTAAAAGGGCGGCGAGCGACGACCTATCACCTAGGCGGAGGCACCCGCCAAAAGCAGCTCGCGACTTTCGGCGCGGATGTCCAAAACACCCGCCTCGTGGTCGACCGCAATATCGTCACCTCCTACTGCCCCGAGACGGCATTCGATGTGGCATTCGAGCTGCTCAGAATGCTCACGTCAAACGAAAAGACGAACGCGGTCAAGGAAGCCATGGGGTTTGCGGTTCAACCGGATCGATAAATCCCAAACCGAATATATGCTAGGGGGGATATGATGAGCTACTCCACGGGAGAGTTCTCCGTTGTCGTCAATGTGAGCACCCGAAAATTGCGCTATTACGAAGATGCGCGACTCATCCAAGTAAAACGCGACCCGAACGGTAACCGCCGCTACACGGACGACGACGTCGACTGGATCTTTCTCCTCGAACACCTCACAGAAACGGGCATGCCGATGAAAAACGTCAAAAAATACGCGACGCTGCGGCACAAAGGGGACTCGACGCTGCCAGAGCGATTGCTTATGTTGCGGGATCACCGTATTTTCATGTTGAAGGAAAAAGCGCGGCTCGAAACGAGCCTGGAGCAAGCGGACGCACGAATCAAAGCCTACGAGGCATCCATCGCCGAAATAGGCCGATAAGAAAAAGGGGGGAACACGATGAAGGTCATCGCGATCAACGGAAGCCCGAACAAGGACGGCAACACCGCCACGGCACTCGCCGCCATGGCGAAAATTCTCAAAGAAGAGGGAATCGAAACCGAAACCATCCAGGTGGGCGGGCAGAAGATCCACGGCTGCATCGGATGCGCCTATTGCTGGACATCTCCGGACAACCTGTGCGTCTTCAAAGACGACATCGTCAACGACGCGGCGCTCAAAATGCGTGCTGCCGATGGCCTCATCCTGGGCGCGCCGACATACTACGCCGGAATTCCCGGCGACATGAAATCGTTTCTGGACCGGGCTTTTCTCTCCAGCTCCGGTTATTTTCGCTACAAAGTCGGCAGCTGCCTCACGGCCGTCCGCCGCGCCGGCGGAGTCGACGTCGTCCACCAGCTGATGAACTTCTTCAACCTGGCCGAGACCGTGACGCCCCCTTCGCAATACTGGACGGTCGTCTACGGCATGGAAAAAGGCGAGGCGCTCCAGGACGCCGAGGGCATGCAGACGATCCGCAAAAACGCCCGCGCCATGGCGTGGCTGCTTAAGGTCATCGACGCCGCCAAGGGGAAAATTCCCCTCCCCCAAGAAGAAGAACGAGCGATGATGAACTTCATCCGCTAAAAACCGATCACTCGTGCCGCCTGCCCTTTCGCAACATCTTTCCCGCTTCGCAAAGGACGAGCGGCACGAGCGACAACCCGATCACAACTCCCCACTCCAGAACGTTCATCGGCATCATCCGAAAGACCTCCCGCAAAAACGGGACGAAAAGAACGCCGAACGTCAACAGAACCGAGAGGCAAAAGGCCCCCACCATATAACGATTACTGAAAAACCCCACCGTGAACAGCGAATGGGACGAGCGCACATTGAACGCGTGGACGAGCTGCGAAAGGGCGAGCACCGAAAACGCCATCGTCTCCCCCAGGGGAATACCGGCGTTTTCCATACCAGTGCGCGAACCGACGTAATACGCGATCAAAGTCAGGACACCGATCATCGCGCCCTGAAACACGGTCGCCACGCCCACTCCCTGAGCGAAAAGACTCTCGTTTTTTCCTCGCGGACATCGTTTCATCACATCCCCTTCGGTCGGTTCCATACCGAGCGCAAGGGCGGGGAAACTGTCCGTAACGAGGTTGATCCACAAAATCTGCACCGGCAGAAGCGGCGATTCCTTCCACAAAAGCATGGCGGCAAACACGGTGACAAATTCCCCCAAGTTACAGGAAAGCAAAAAGCGAACCGCTTTTTGGATGTTGTCGTAAATACCGCGCCCTTCCTTGACAGCCGCGACGATCGTCGCGAAGTTGTCGTCCGTCAGGACCATGTCCGCCGCTCCCTTTGCCACATCCGTCCCCGTGATTCCCATGGCGCAGCCGATATCGGCGGCTTTCAGGGCTGGGGCGTCGTTCACGCCGTCGCCCGTCATTGCGACGATTTGTCCCTTTTTCTGCCACGCCTTCACGATACGGATCTTGTCCGCCGGTGAAACGCGCGCGTAGACCCTGTAACTTTCGATATCCCTCAAAAGTTCGTCGTCGCTCATCGCGGCAAGCTGGGCCCCCGTGACGGCGCGGTCACCCTCGTGCAGGATACCGAGTTCTTTCGCGATCGCCGACGCCGTGACAACATGATCCCCCGTGATCATCACCGTTCGGATACCCGCCCCGTCGCACTCGCGGATGGAATCCGCCACTTCGATGCGCGGCGGGTCGATCATGCCGAGCAGCCCCATCAGCGTCAGTCCATTTTCCAGTTCGTCCGGCACGAGGCGTGCGGGAAGCTCGGGAAAATTTTCGAGCTCCTTGCGAGCAACGGCCAAAACGCGTAGCGCCTCGGCGCTCATATCCGTATTCGCCCGCGCGGCTCCTTCGACGTCGCCCGCCGTGCAGCGCCCAAACAGGACGTCCGGGGCGCCTTTGACCGTCACCCAATACCGGCCGTCCACTTCGTTGATCGTCGTCATGAGCTTTCGATCGGAGTCGAACGGCAGTTCGCCCACGCGGGGGAAACGCTTGTCCAGTTCGCCCTTTGCCGTTCCCATGCGAAGGGCAGCCGCCACGATCGCCGTTTCGGTGGGGTCGCCGATCTGTTTTTCGACTTTCTCCTCGCCGCCCGAGATTTCCACCGAGCCGTCACTGCAAAGGGTCCCTCGTTCGACGAGCTCCTTGAGCTCCGACGAAGGGGTGTCTCCGATCGCCTCGACGCGCCCCGCCACATACCCCTTGACGAGGGTCATGCGGTTTTGCGTGAGCGTCCCCGTCTTGTCGGAGCAAATCACGGACGTGCTTCCGAGCGTTTCGACGGCCGGCAACCTCCGGATGATCGCATTTTGGACCACCCTCTGGCGCACGCCGTTGGCGCGGACGAGCGCCACGATCGCGGGCCGGCCTTCGGGTTTGGCCGCGACCGCCAGGGAGATGGCGGTCATGAACATATCCATCCATGGGAGCTTTTCGAAAATGCCGATCGCGAAGATCACGGCGCATATCAAAAGAGCGGCTCCTCCCAGGTATTTGCCCATTTGGCCCAGTTTGCGCTGCAGCGGGGTCAGCATCGTCCCCTCTCCTTCGAGAAGGGTCGCGATCTTGCCCAT
>JAVBRL010000084.1:0-7621 GCA_031547985.1 Synergistaceae bacterium | reverse complement strand
TCACGATATCGCCAAGGGACAAAAGGAGCACGAGCGCATGGGGGCGCGCTTTCTCAAGCGGCACGGCTTTGCGGCCGTCGCCGACTTGGTGGCTCAGCACAAAGACCTTGCTCAGTGGAGCCGCCTGGGCGAAGCGCAGATCCTGTACTTGGCCGACAAATTGGTGAACGACGAGCGGATCGAAACGATCGAGGCGAGAAAGCGCCGCATGCACGCGCGTTTCGCCGACCAGCCCAAAGCGTGGCAGGCCGCGAAAAAGCGCCTCGAAAAGGCGCAAGAGCTTGAGCGGCGGGTCGAATCCGCGACGCGAAAGAAACTGCATAAAATCCTGGAGAGCACGCCGAGTCGAATGAGCGAAGTTGTTTAAGGCTTAAGGAGGTTTTACCGATGGCGGACGGGGCGAAAATCACCAATCTGGCGGATTTGCGGAAACTCAAACAACCCAAAAAACCCGAGACGTCGGGTGAAGCGCAGGACGCGCGCATGCGTGTCGTCGTGGGGCTGGGCACCTGCGGGATTGCGGCCGGCGGACGCGCTATCCTGGAGCGCGTCGTCGAAGAGCTGGCGAAACGCGGGGCCGCGGATGTCTCGGTCGAGACGATGGGCTGCATCGGCCTGTGCCCTGGCGAACCGCTGATGGAGGTTATCGGCGCCGACGGCTCGCGCGTCACCTATGGAAATCTGACGCCGCAGGACATCCCCCGCATCGTCGACGAGCATATCCTCGGCGGCCGGGTCGTCGCGGACAAAATTCTGGACACGTCATGCCCCTCGTAAACGCCGTCATCGACGGCAAGAGCGTTGCCGTCCCGGCCGGATCGACGATCCTGCAAGCCGCACGCTCGGTGGGCGCCCGTATCCCCGTGCTGTGCGACTTCCCGGGGCTTGAAATCGCCGGCTGCTGCCGCATTTGCCTGGTTGAGGCGGAAGGTAACCCGCGCCTGCTCGCAGCTTGCTGCACGCCACTTGCCGAAGGGATGGTCGTGCACACGCGCACGCCGAAAGTTCTGGAGGTGCGCCGCACGGTGCTCGAGCTGCTGCTCGTGCGCCATCCGCTCGACTGCTTTGCCTGCGCCAGCAACGGACGCTGCCTGCTGCAGGACCTGTGCTACGAGCTGGGCGTCGAACGCTCGCCCTACCGCACGGAGGAGACCCGCTTCACCACGTACCCGCTCGACGACGCCAATCCGTTTTACGTGCGCGACCGCAACAAGTGCGTGCTGTGCGGACGCTGCGTCCGCGTGTGCGACGCGCGCGCGCAGTACCACGCCGTCGATTTTCAAAACCGCGGCATCGAGACGATGGTCGACATTCCGCCGGAGTTTTCGCTCGAGGAGTCGAGCTGCGTCTTCTGCGGGCAGTGCGTGCAGGCCTGCCCGGTCGGGGCGCTGGCTGAAAAACCGGCTTACGGGCGCGGGCGCGAGTGGGAGCTCGACGACGTCAAGACGATCTGCTCCTACTGCGGCGTGGGGTGCGAGCTGATCATCCGCAAAAACCGCGCCACCGGCCAGATCGCCAACGTCACCTCGGACCCGCTGAGCCCCACCGGCATGAATCGCGGGCGCACGTGCGTCAAGGGGCGTTTCGCCTGGCAGTTCGTGCATCACCCCGACCGCCTCGTGGCCCCGCTTGTCAAGGAGGACGGCGTTTTTCGGGAAGCTTCCTGGGACGAGGCGCTCGAAAAAATCGCCGCCGGGATCCAAAAAATTAAAGGGGAATCGGGGCCCCGAGCGATCGGCTTTTTCGCCAGCGCCCGCTGCACGAATGAAGAAAATTACCTCATGCAGCGCCTGGCGCGCGAGGTGGTGGGCACGAACAACGTCGACCACTGCGCCCACCTCTGACACTCCGCCACGGTGGCGGGCCTCGGCGAGGCCCTCGGAAGCGGAGCGATGACGAACGATTTCAAGTCGATCGAGCAAGCCGATGTGCTGCTGGTGATCGGCTCGAATACGACCGAGGCGCATCCCGTGATCGGGTCGCTCTTGAAAGAGCGCGCCCGCGCGGGCGCTAAGCTGATCGTTTGCGACCCGCGCAAGACGGAGATCGCGGGGCATGCCGACATCCACGTGCGGCACCATGTCGGCTCGGACGTCGCGCTTTTGAACGGCATGATGCACGTGATCGTGGCCGAAAAACTCTACGACGAGGCGTTTATTACCGAACGCGTCGAACATTTCGAAGAGCTTAAAGAAACGATCGCGCGCTACACGCCCGAGCGAGCGGGCGAGATCGCGGGCGTCGATCCGGAGACGATCCGTGCGGTCGCGCGCCTCTACGCGGCAGGGCCCAACGCGGCCGTTTTCTACACCATGGGCATCACGCAGCACACGACGGGGACGAACAACGTGCGCGCGATCTGCGACCTGGCGCTGCTGTGCGGCATGCTGGGGCGCCCCGGCACGGGGATCAACCCGCTGCGTGGCCAGAACAACGTGCAGGGCAGCTGCGACGTGGGCTGCCTGGCCGACAGCCTGCCCGGCTACCTGAAAGTTTCGAACCCCGAGGCCAAGCGCAAGGCGCGCGATTTTTGGCATTGCGAGCTGCCCGAAACCCCGGGCCTCTCCGTCGCGCCGATGCTCGAAGTGGCCGGTAAAGGAGAGATCCGCGCGCTTTACATCATGGGGGAAAACCCCATGGTCACGGACGCCGACACGCGCCACGTCGCGCACGCGCTCGAAACGCTCGACCTGCTGGTCGTGCAGGACATCTTTCTCACGGAGACGGCCCAGAAGGCCGACGTCGTGCTACCCGCCGGCTGCTGGGGGGAAAAGGACGGCACGTTCACGAACACCTGCCGCGCTGTGCAGCGCGTGCGAAAAGCGGTCGATTGCCCCGGCTCCGCCCGCCCCGACTGGCAGATATTGCTCGACGTGGCGCGCGCGCTGGGGGCCGATTGGACGTTCGCGTCGCCGCAAGACGTGTTCGACGAAATCGCCCGCTTCGTTCCCAGCTACGCGGGCATCAGCTACGAACGGCTCGAGGCGGGCCCGCTGCAATGGCCCTGCCAAGCGCCCGACCACCCCGGCACGCCGATCCTCCACGTGGGCAAATTTGCCCGCGCCGGCGGCAAGGCGACCTTTTTGCCGGTCGAGTGGCAAGCGCCGCACGAATGGCCGGACGCCGACTACCCGTTTTTCGCCTCCACCGGGCGCAGCCTGTACCACTACCACTCGGGCAGCATGACGCGCCGCGGTTCGCCCGGCGAGTTCGTCAAGGAGCTTTACGTCGAGATCAACCCCGAAGACGCCCGTTCGCTGGGCGTCACCCCCGGTGACCGGGTGCGCGTGGAGTCGCGTCGCGGTTCGGTGGTGGGGGGGGCGAAGATCACCGACCGCGTGCCGCCCGGCATGGTGTTTTTGCCGTTCCATTTCGGCGAGTCGCCCGCCAACACGCTGACGGCCGCCATCTGGGACCCCACGTCCGAGACGCCGCCGTTTAAAGTGATCGCGGCCCGCGTGGAAAAAGTGGAAAAGGTGGAAAAATCGTCTTGATCAAACCCGGCCGTGAGCGGCTGCCAGCGGGGGCGCTGCTGCTCGCGGGGGGCCGCGGCACGCGAATGGGGGGCAACAAGCTCTTTTTGTCCGTCGAGGACGTCCCGCTGCTCGAACGCCTCTTGGAACGGATGGCGCCGATTTTTAACGAGGTCGTGCTGTGCGTCGGGTGGGACGAAGAGCCCGCTACGCGCACGCTTTTCGGGGGCCTTTTGGAGCGCTACGCCGTCACGGTCGCCTCCGACCGCGTGTGCGGCCGCGGCCCGATCGAAGGCTTGCGCCAAGGGCTCGCGGCCATGGCATGCGAGTGGGGGTTTCTCCTCGGCTGCGACATGCCGTTTTTGCAGGAGGCCGTTGTGCGCATGCTGTGGAAGCACACTCCTGCCGCAGCGCAGGTGTCGGCGTTTCGCCTGGACGGCTATCTGATGCCGCTGCACGCTTTCTATCGCCGCGACTGTGTGAGCGCGATCGACGGCGCGATTGCCCGCGCCGAACGGCGACGCAGCCCCCTGCGCGGAGACCTCAAGCTCAAGGCGTTTTATTCGGACGTCACCGTCCACGAAGTCCCTGAACAAACCCTCGCGATCCTCCCCGGTTACCGAAAATCCTTTTCAGGCGTCAACACACCCGAAGAACTGCAAGGCGTGAGCGACGAAGTGTGCTAAGAAGGACACTTCACCCCCCGCCCCTCTCCTAGCGGCGAGGGGTGCGAAGCATGAGGCAAAGACATCGTGTCCGTGCCCTGTCATTGCGAGGAGGCACAGCCGACGTGGCAATCTTGCTTTTGGTCGTTACCCGCAAATCCAGATTGCCGCGTCGGGCGAAAGAACACCCTCCTCGCAATGACAGCGACACCAGTGAAAAAATCTTTCGCCGGTGTCTCATTTGGTTATGTAGGGGGTATCAGAATTTAATAGATGTTTTTGATGGTTAATCGACCTTCCACGACTTGGCCGTCGTTCAAGTCTTCGGAGAGGAGGTACTCGCAATCGCACGCAAGCGCGGATGCTAGGATAAGGCAGTCGTAATAAGCATACCCGTACTTTTCATGCAAAAGGACGGCGCTCTTCACGTTCGCAAAGTTGACCGGCCAAAGAGCGGCGAAGGAGCAGATCTTGTCGAGCGCACGCGATATATCGCGCGCGGGGAAATGCCACTTTCGCGTGCAGATGCTGCAAAATTCGTTCAAAACTTGCGTACTGACGTGGCAGTCGTAGTCGTTGATCGATTGGATGGATCGCTCGCGCTTCTGCGGCTCGTCTTTCGAAAACAGATACGCCAGCACGTTCGTATCGACAAAAGCTCTAGCGGCGGGCATTGGCTTCTTCGCGGTCGAATTTCCAGCCCTGGGTCGGTATTTTCAATTCCGTGAAGTCTTCCGGGCCGAAGGATCTGGGTTTCGAAACGGGCGCGTCTTCCGACAGCACGATCACTCGCACGGCGTTGCCGACAGCGTTTCGGTATTGCTCCGGGATGTTGATGACTCCCCCCTCGACGAACGAATCGAACTCAATCGCGCCCATCGAAATCCCCCCTCTACATATATCGATCAAATTATACCAAAAACGACCGAGGCCTTTTGCCCCACGCATGGCTTGCACATGCGCGGACGCCAAAAGTCCTCGGTGGCTTGTTTGGGGGGTGTTGCGTTATTTTTTTGTTTGTTTGCGGTGTTTCGCAAGTTGTTGCAACGGGTCATCTGCGCGTGCGGAGTCGGATGGAATAAGCGTGGGTGTTTCATAAAAACGAGACGTCTCTATACTTATAATGTGTGTGAAACGGGTCAAAACTGTCACCCTTTTTTCGAAATTTCTCGAAAGAAATTTTTAGAGGACCTCCTCGACCCCTGGCATGACACGCATTTGACAACACATTACGAGGAGCATAATATTAAATTCAAATACATTTCGGCATAACGTCGTTCTTTCATTCCACTCTTTGCAAGAGGCGTCCGTTACTTTTGTCTTTATAGCCCGTCGGTGCCCACCGGTGGCGGAAAAAATTCGAGGAGGGGTTTTTCGCATGAGGAAAAAAAGTTACCTCGCTTTATCGCTCGCGTTCCTTCTGCTTTTCTGCGGCACAAGCGTTGCGCTGACGATAAATGCGCTGACACCGGAGGATACTTGGGATGGTGATACGGGTACATTGACGATCTTTGACCAACTGACGCAGTCATTGTGGGATCAGATCACTTCACTGAAAAACGACAAAGGGTTTAATTATACGGCTGTAAAAAACTTGGTCGTCGCAGCCAACGCCACAAGTGGCACAACGAAAATCACGGCGGCGGATTTCAATTACATCACGGACAATCTAAGTGCTCTTGAGGTTTTGGATATGGAATGGGCTACGGCGGTATTGGGAGGAGTCCCCAACGGGAAATTCCCCGCTACATTGAGGTCGGCCAAATTGCCGGACGGCATAGTGGACCTCTGGAATGGGATATTTGCGGATTGCACGGCGCTCGTGGAGGTAACACTCCCCAGAGGGCTGAAGACGATCGGCAAGAGCGCGTTCGAGGGCTGTAAGGCTTTGACAGCGATCGATTTCTGGGACGCCTCGTTCACCACGATCATGGCGGAGGCTTTCAAAGGCTGCGAAAAACTGGGGTCCGTAACTTTGCCCGCCACGTTGCAAATAATCAGCACCAGCGTGTTCGAGGGCTGTGAGGCCTTGACGGCAATCAACCTCTCAGGGATGGCCGGTCTCAAAGAGATCGGAGCGAATACTTTTCTAGGCTGTAAACTGCTTAAGACCGTGTTTCTGCCGAGCGTACAGATAATGATCGGCGCGGGGTCATTCGAAGGCTGCACGTCGCTGAACAGCATCGACCTGACGAACGTCACGAGCGTCGGGGATAAGGCGTTCAAGGATTGCACCAACCTGCGGGTTGTTTTCGGGCCGAAGGATGGGAACCAGATCAAGTTGCTAGGGCAAGACGTTTTCGCCAATATCACGAGCCCGATCGGCATCATTACACCGGGCGCTCCCGTGGTGGGTTATGAGAACATCGCCAACGTTTGGGGGAAGAGCTTTGTCGGAGCATACCAGTCGCCCACGAAGGATACAACCCTCATGATCACAGGCGGAACGTCCGTGGTTGTCGGTGGAGAGCTGCAACTGAGCGCGACGACGACGAACCCCGATAGGGAGGTATTCGTTGCTTCTTGGGGGGTGGTTAGTGATCAGGAGGAAAAGCCGATAGAGGAAGCGGCGGAGCCGAGCAGTGCCCAACGCCAAGCGATGGAGGAGTTCTACGAGTTCGACGAGGATAAGCTCATCATCAAGCCCATCGTGGGCGGTGCAGTGACGGTGGACGCCTTAACTGGCTTGGTGAAGGGCGTCAGACCGGGAAAGGCCATGATCGCTGCGACAGTGCCGGTTCATCCTAACGTGCCGGACATTGGAGAGAACATAACCGTGCAGCAGGAGATCACCGTTACCCCTGCCCCCGCCAATCCCCCCAACGACCCCGGCGATGGCGGCGGCAGCGGTTCGACGCCCTCCAGCTCGACGATTCCGACGATCACCACGATCCAGATCGGCGGGGAGAACTTCCCGGCCGATCGGCAGCCGGACGGCTCGTTCTTGATCACGCTGCCGACCGGCACGGACGTCTCGAACCTGACGCTTGCGATCAAGCTGCCGACGGGCGCGAAGTCCGACGTCGACCTGACGCAACCGCACGATTTCACGCAGGGCCCGCTCGTCTTTACCGTGACGGCGCAAAACGGCACCACGAAAAATGAGTACAAAATCTACGTGACGGTCGAAGGCCCCGACGAGCCGACGGAGAAACCGGCGTTCATCCCGAGCGCGGGCGAGTGCGAGATCGTGGCCACGCAAAACGCCGACGGCACGTGGGGCGTGAAGATCCGCCTTCCGCTCGGCGCCGACGTGGACGGGGCGCTGCTGGAGACCGTGCGCATGATCGCCAGCGCCCTGAACCTGACGGGCATTTCGTACGTTTACGTGGCTGCCGACGGCACGGAGTCGCCGATCGCGGCGATGGCGGCGACGGGGCCGTACCTGGAGATCCGCGGCACGGCTGCCGATTACGACGCGATCAAAAACGGCAGTGTCTCGTCGATTCAATACACGCTGAAAGGTGACGACACGCAGTATGT
>JAVBRL010000039.1:0-20824 GCA_031547985.1 Synergistaceae bacterium | reverse complement strand
AACTGCAGGCGATTGACCTCGATACCCCGCGCCGTGCGCTTGGGGTACGGAAACGGCGTCGTGCACGCGAGCGCCTGGATCTCCGCCATCAGCGGACGCGTGCCCTCGAGCGTCGCGCACAACGCCACACCGCTCACCTCTTCGGACGCGGCGCTCCAGTAAAGATGGCTGGGGTCGGCGACCGGGCGCAAACCTGCTCCGGTCATCTCGAAAATCCCCAGCTCCTCCGTGCTGCCGAAACGATTTTTCTCGGCGCGCAAGAGACGGTTGAGCGACGTCTTCTCGCCCGAAAAGAGCAGCACGACATCGACCAAATGTTCGAGCAGTTTGGGGCCGGCGATCTGGCCGGCCTTTGTGATGTGCCCCACGAGCACGGCGGGAATCTGCGCACGCTTGGCCGTTTCGGCCACCAGCGCAGCGCTCGCGCGCACCTGGTTGGGCGACCCCGCCCAGCCGCTTTCCTCGCCGATGCGAAACGCCTGCACACTGTCGACGACCAAAAAATCGTAGCCTTCCGCCGCCTCGAGCGCACCGGGAAGATCGAAACCGCAGATCAGGTCGAGCCCCGGCGCCTCGAGCCCCAGACGGCGCATGCGAAGCGCCAGTTGCCCGGCCGATTCCTCGCCCGAAATATAGAGCACGCGGCATCTTTTTTGTGCCTTTTGCGTGTTTTGAGCGATCGCCGCGCACGATTGCAGCAGCAGCGTCGACTTGCCGACGCCCGGCTCGCCCCCCAGCAGCACGACGCCGCCGGGAACCCAACCGCCGCCCAGCACGCGATCGAGCTCCTCGATGTGTGAAGAGAGACGCTGCGGCGGTTCGGCGTCGAGCGCCGCGATCGGGCGCGCCGCCGCCTGCGGTTTCGCCGCGAGCGACACGGGAGCTTCCTTGACGAAGCTCCCCCACGCGTCGCAGCTCGGGCACTTCCCCACCAGCGTCAGGCTCAAATACCCGCACTCCCCGCACCGATACCGCACGACTTCCTTCGTTTTAGCCATTGGAATTCACGACATGCATTTGAGGATTCAAGCTTCGAGACAATCCTCGAGAGGAGTGGCAAGGCCTTTCATGATTTTTTCCCGCATACCGGGGACGGAGCATAGGTAGATCGTCTCGTGTGTCGCGAGCGCTCGATCGAATAGTTCCGAGAAACGATTCCGGGTCGTTTCCTCACTTGCGAAAGGCATCGCGGCTCCCCCCTTCTTAGTTTGAGTATTTATAATTATTATACCGTTCTTCGTCGTTTGCTGAAAACTCCTCATCCCCACGGCCAGGAGACGCGGCGGCCGCCTTCGCCGTGGAGCGCCCGGCGGATTTCCGCGAATGTGGGCTCGGCCAGGTACATGCGCGAGCAGTTGCGCTTGGAGAGCCCTTCCGGCGAATGCGAGTCCGACGAACGCACGAACGTGCGCTCGGGGTACTGTTCGCGCCATTTTTCGGCCTCGCCCGACGACAGCCGCCGCGAAAGCTCGAAAGCGTCGGCGGGGTAATCGGGCGGCAGATAGCCGAGCATGGAGGGAAACGAATAGGCCGGGCGGTCGATGTGTGCCAGGATCGAGAGACCGCCGCGCCCGCGCACCTCGGCCACGACCTCGTCGACGCTGTAGCCGACGCTCTGGATCAGGAGGACGTCCTCCTGCCGCACGATGTTGTTTTCCGCGTCGAGCACGACCTGATAGCCGAAGATGTCGGGGTCGTTGAGCGTGGAGGGCATTTTCAGCCACAGCCACTCCTGGAACGATTGCACTTCTTCGAGACGCTCGAAGAGCGTCACGACGTGGATATCTTCGGCGGTCTGGACCTCTATGCCCGGAACGACGCACGGATTGCCCGCCGCGAGTTCCATAACGGCGGGCACGTTATCGGCTATGTTGTGGTCGCAGACGGCGATGATGTCGATCCCCGCCTCCCGCGCGTGCGAGACGATCTCGGGGATCCCCATCTCCAGCTCCCCGCACGGGGAGAGCGCCGTGTGCACATGCAGATCCACCCAGTAGGGGCGCAGGTCCATATGGCGTTCGGAAAAGGACGCTAAAGTCCCAGCGCGATCAGTTCGCGGCAGAGTTCGAACGTGCTTTTCGGCGAGACGGCGAGACAGATCGACTCCGCTTCGCAGCGCTGCCGCAGCTCGGCCGACGGCGGACGATTCTCGGTCAGGATGACCATCGGGATCTCCTTGAGCACGGCGACAGCCGCCACATTCAAGTGCACCTGGATCGTCAGCCATAAAAAGCCGCTTTCGGCTGACGCCATCACGGCGCTCAGGAGGTCGCCCACGCACACTCCCGTAACGGCAGCCCCTTGGTTTCCCGGCACGCACACATCGAGACCGATTCCACTGCAAATATCACCGACGGTCATCCACATCATCTCCCTGTCTTTTGAAGGTATGAGGTTCTTTGGAGGCAAGGTTCGAAATCCGGTTGGCGAGAGTTGTAATCTCGTCACGGAGCTTGAAGATACAATCGATCACTTCGCCTTGACCACGGACGATATCCTCGGCCATCGCCATGCACGACGGCCGCCCGCACGCACCGCAATCGATATGCGGCAGCACGGCGTAGATTTCCTTCATCCGGTGCAACTTTGTCATCGCTTCTTCGCGGTTGCTCGACAGCGGCAGGCGCGGTTTGGGCTCGATCGGCGCCGCGACGCGCCACAACTCCCCGTTTTCGTGCAACTCGCGCACCCGCGCGAGCTCCCGCTCGCCGACCCCCCACTCCGGCTCGAGCGTTTGCAGGCGGATGGCGGCCATGAAACGCGGCTCGTTCGTCGCCACCCCGCCCAGGCAACCGTAATCGCACAGGCGGCATTCGACGAAATCGACGCCCTTCAAGTGCCCCAGTTCGAGCTCGCGCAACAGGTCGAGGCAGTTTCGCGTCCCCGACGCCGCGATCGTGACCAAATGACGGTTCGCGAATGCCTGGATGTGGGAGCACTCCCCGCCGCGCCGCGCTGTCATGAGCCAGCGATTGTTCTCGCGCTGCACGATCTCCCCCGGAAGGTCCGGGGCAAGCGCCATAATGCTCCGCGCCGCATGCCTCACGGACGTCACATAGTCGTAGCTGCTGGGAGTCACCCGCCCCAGCGGTTCGTAGACCATCGACATCTTCGACGGGCAGGGGCTGAAAAGAACGAGCGGTTTTCCCGCGTTGCCCTTTTGTCGCCAAAGACCCGCGGCGATCTCGAGCGGGTTTTCCACCGGTACCACGCGCCCCAGAAGCTCCGGGAACTGCAGCTGGATGAGCCGAAGCAACGCGGGGCATTGAATCGAGACGAGCGGCAGGTCGGAGCGCGGGCTTGCCTCGATGATCTGCGCGACGGCATAGGAATAGAGGTCGTATGCTTCCTCGACCTCTTCGACAAGCAGGTTCATCCCCGAAACCCGAAGCGCTTCCTGCAGGAGAGCCGGGTGCCAGTACGACTTGAACTGCGCGAAAAACGTCGGATCGGCGATCGCCGTAATGGACGGCAGGGTGCACAATTCGTCCCACCGCGCATCTGGGAGTTTCAGCGCTTTTTTGTTACACGTGCGGATGCATTCGCCACATTCGATACAGAGATCCGAAAGGATGGTCACCTCGCCGTTGATAACGCGGATGGCCTCCGTCGGGCACGACTTGATGCAGTTCACGCACCCCTGGCACGCGGCAAGCGAAATCTTCACACTGTGCGACATTAAACTTCCCCCTCTTAAGGCACGCCAGGTAGCGCTTTAAAAATCTTAAAAAAAGATCACCGTCTTCAGCGTGGTCCCTTTCCCCACTGTAGACTGCAATTCGAACTCATCCGCGTTGCGTTTGATGTTGGGAAGCCCCATTCCCGCGCCGAAGCCCATCTCCCGGGCCTGGTCCGAGGCTGTCGTCCACCCTTCGCTCACCGCGAGATCGAGGTCCGCGATCCCCGGCCCGTTGTCGAACGTCCATATTTCGATACGGTCCGGATTGATCACGGCTCGAATCGTTCCCCCTCCGGCGTGAATGACGAGGTTGATTTCCGCTTCGTAGCTGATGATCGCAGCCCGGCGACAGATGTCGCTCGCGACCCCGAGCATCTTGAGGTTTTCTTTAATGCTGTTCGAAGCCATTCCCGCGCTCATATAGTCGTCGCCTTCAACTGTGTACTCCAGTACAACCGGTTCCGCCAACGGAAAAATCCCCCTATTTCTCGTTCATCTGACGGATCACGCAACCGCAAAGGCCGTTCTGGTACAAAATGCCGCACGATTCATACATGCTTCCCGACGAATAAAGCATCACGATTCCGTTCATCTCGGCAAGGGAGAGCGTCTCCGCGGGCGGAACTTTTCCGCGCACGAACGCGATCGCCGGCAGGTCCAGCATCTGCGCCGTCCGGACGATCTGCACATTTGTGAGCCCCGTGAGCAACATGGCTCCAGGAGAGCAGAACGCCAGCACGTCGCTCATCAGGTCGCATGCATAACCGTAAGGAATTTCAATTTCGTCGACTTTTTCCGGGCAACAAAGCACCTGCGCACCTAGAATATCCACCACTTGCCGCAATTTCATAACGCACCATTCCTCCGAGAAAATTTTTCGCGCACCTGCGCGATATCCCGAATTTCTTCGAGTTTGTGATCTTATTCTCTTTTCGATGCGACTATTATAGACGAAGTCACTCGAGCACGCGTGCCGAAAAAACATCCACCGCCCCCGCGTTCGCGAACTCCCGCCCCTGGACCTTGAGGATTCCGATCTTGCGTTTGACGGGGCGGTGGCTTCCG
Source organism: Synergistaceae bacterium (assembly GCA_031547985.1). Lineage (GTDB taxonomy): Bacteria > Synergistota > Synergistia > Synergistales > Synergistaceae > JAVBRL01. The sequence goes on along the minus strand of JAVBRL010000039.1, from coordinate 16,080 downwards.
TAATCGATGTCGAGCCATTCGTCGAGCAGCGGAATCTTTTTCGCTTGGGCGAGCGCTTTCGCGATCGGATCGCGCGAGTTCGTGCCGACCGCGACGTAGCTTGCGATCGCCCACCGCCCGAGCGTATACGCCCTGCAGGCAAGCAACGACTCCGTCGGGCGAACACCGAAAATCTCGTAAAGAAGCTGGCCAAAATCCTTCTGGGCGATGATATTTCGCTCCAAAAGCACGTGTTGGTCGCAAAGTAGCGTATTCTGCGCATCCAGAATAAAACGGCTCCGTTCGCCGACATACCACACTTGTGTCTGGGGGTTGCCTTTCGTCACCGTCTTCCAGATGGAAAGCGTCGCCATGCCGTCCAGCCAGCTCAGGTACACCTGCGCGCCGATCGAGCGCGCTTCGCCGGCCGTCACGACGAATTCATCCTGTTGCAGTGCCGCGAGCCACATCGGAACGTTGGGGATGCGGTCGCGGTCCATCAGCGTCCGCGTGTGCTCCGCGCCGCGCGCCAGGATCGCCGAAAGCGCGTCGCCGTAGATCGCCACCGTCGGGATCGGTTTGCTCTTTTTGGCCACTTCCGTGAAAGCGTTGGCCTTGTAGTATTTATAGAGGTCGAGCGCGAACAGGTACGGCTGCACCTTACCGGCGGCATTGCGAAGCGACAGGTCTTCGCCGCCCGCAAAGATCACGCTCGGACCAGCGTTTCCACACTCTCGCGCCAAGAAGCGATCGACGTCGCCCCCCGCGAAACTCAGGATGATGTTCGCTTTCATCGCTCGCCACAAGTGGAGGCGTTTGCCGATCTCTTCGGTATCCGACACTTGCGGAAACATGAATTCGACTTCGAAGCCGCGGATCGCCTCGCGCACCGTGGAGATCTCGCGCTCGGCCATCCGCAAAGCGACTTTGATCGCGCGTCCTTTTTCGGAATCCCACCCTTCCGGGGGAGGGATCACGACAACCGGCCAACTCCACCCTTCTTTGAGGCCGGAAATTTTTTCCTCCGAAGCGGCTGCGGTTCCCGCGAGAAGCGAACCCCACAAAAGAGCGAGCACTAGGCAGAGAACCGTCAGAGGCGCGCGCGTAAAGGACAAAACGTTTTTTTTGTCCGGATTCGATCGATTCAAGCTCAAAAATGCCCCCTCCTCTTCTCGAACGTGCTTATAATACCCTATAACGAGGCAAACGAAGCATTCGAGGAAGGGGCTCGTAACGTGTTTTTTTTCTGGCTATCCGCAGCCGCGATACTCGTCGCGTTCATCATCGCAGGGCAGATCATCGGCCGCCGTACGGAAGGAGCAAAGGATTACGCTTTTGCCGGAGGGAAGGCCTCCGGCGCCGGGGTCGCGGGCATTTTGTTGGGCTCGGTCGTCGGGGGAGCGTCGACCGTGGGAACGGTCCAGATGGGTTACCTCTATGGCTTTTCGGCCATGTGGTTCACCGTCGGTGGGGGCGTCGCGTGTTTTCTGCTCGGACGTTTCCTCGCCAGGCCGGTGCGGACATCGGGCGTCGCCACAGTGACGCAATTGCTCAAAAAGGAATTCGGCGAAACGGCCTCCACGGTCGCCATGCTCGGCGTCACTCTGGGGAGCATGCTTTCCATGATCACGCAGTTCATGTCGTGCAATGCGCTGATCCAGGGCGTCGCACCCGTTTCGCGATGGGGAGCCTCGGCGATCACCACGGCCGCGATGTTCGGCTTCATCGCGTTCGGCGGGATGAAAAGCTTCGCGCAACTGGGCAAAGCAAAGATCCTTTTGCTCTATATCGCCATGGGGCTTTGCACCCTGGCCGCGATCCAAGGAGGAGGAACGGCCGCGAATGTGGGGGGCACACTCCCCTTGCATCCGTGGTTCAACCCCTTCGGCCGCGGATTCTTCGAGGACCTCGGAGGGTTTTTCTCGCTCCTCACGGGAATTTTGTGCACGCAGATCTACACCCAGGCGCTCATTTCCGGACGCAGCCTCGAGGCCGCCAAGCGTGGGGCGTACATCTCCGCCGCCCTGATGCCGCCGCTGGGTTTTTTCGGCATCTGGGTCGGGCTCACGCTACGTGCGCAAGGGGTGGATATTCCGGCGGGACACGCGCTCGGCTGGTTCATTCGAAACCACTTCCCCCCGGCGGCGGCGGGTGCCATCTGGGTCGCCATCCTCATCACGGCCATTGGCTGCGCGGCGGGACTTGTGCTCGGCATCGGGACAAACTTCATCCAGGACTACTACCCGTGCGTCATGCGCGCCTGCCGCCCATCGGTCACGGAAGACAGCTTGCAGCGCGGGACACTCGCGGCCTCGCGCACCGCAGTCATCGTACTGATCGTCACGGCGGCCACATTCGGAGCGCTGGGCGAAAACCTTCCCATCCTCCAGTGGAGTTATCTCGGCCTCGCGTTTCGCGGAGCGGGCACGCTCTGCCCCTTCATGGTCGCCGTCCTTCTCCCCGGACGCCTGAAAAACCCCTGGGCGCTCGCTGCCATCGCGGGAGGAACGGCGATCGTTTGCTTGTGGCCTCTACTAAAACTTCCGGGAAATCCGCTTTATCCGGGATTCGCATTTTCGGCTCTTTGCTGTCTTGTGGGGTGTCGAAAAACAGCCTGACGGAACAAAAAACAATCACTCCCGCCGTCTTCCGCAATTTTGGATATTGACAAAAAAAACGTCCTGCCACAAAATGTATCATGCATCAAACACAAGGGCGGGTGAACGAATGATCTCATCGCGTGCGGAGGACTACCTCGAGGAAATGCTCATGCTGGAGTGTACGGGAAAGGACATTACCGTCACGCTCTTGGCTGAGCGCCTCAAGGTGACCAAAGGAACCGTCGTTTCGGCCATGCGCAAACTGGCGAGCGCCCAAATGCTCTACCACGAGCGTTACAGTTCCCTTTTTCTCACGGATTTAGGACGCCGCCGAGCCCTCGATATCCAGCGCAGACACGAGTCGTGCACGTCGTTTTTCCACGAGTTCCTGGGAGTCGACATCGAACGCGCGGCGCGGATGGCTTGCGAGGTGGAGCATTGCATCGACAAAACGGTCGAGGAACGCCTCTGTGCTCTGGTCGATTTTTTTCGCAACGCCAAACAGGAAGGACAGCCCTGGGTCAAAGAGCTCACCTCGGCGATGGGCGACTCGAACACGTTGCCGGTCCCCTTTTTCCTGCTTCGCGAAGGGGAAACGGGATCGATCGCTAAAATCACCGCCGCAAGCGCGGTGCGAAAGAAGCTGATCGAGAGCGGTTTTTCTCCGAACGCACCGCTTCAGTGCCTGGAGGAGCCACACCGAGGGGCGACGATTGCCGTGGGCCTGAAGGGGCGACGCATCGCCGTCCCGCGCAATGATATCGCGACCGTTTGGGTCCGAAAGCAGTAGGCGCTTCGTCAAAAATTTTATCGCGCTGTTTTCTCTAAAGAGAAAGAAGCGTTTTTTTATGCCCAAATCGGAGTTTGAATCGTAGAACTTTAATTCAGATAGGGAGATGTGCCTTATGAAAAGCATGCAAACCAGCGGAAACGAAATCAGAACCGAAAAAACGCTCAAGGAATTTTCTGCCGGCGAATCGGGAGTCGTCACCCGGATGGAGGCCCAAGGGGCACTGCGTCGGCGGCTTTTCGACATGGGAATCACGCCGGGAACCCGTATCTTGATGCGCAAAACCGCTCCCCTGGGAGACCCCATCGAGATCACGCTCCGCGGGTACGAGCTTTCCATTCGCAAGGCCGAAGCCCGCACGATCTTTATGCAACCCGAAGGAAGCGTGAATTAGACGATGCATTTCGCACTCGTGGGAAACCCCAATTCGGGGAAAACGACGCTTTTTAACATCGTCACGGGAAGCACGGCTCACGTCGGCAACTGGCCCGGCGTCACGGTGGACCGCAAGGAAGGGATCTACAAAAAGCTGCCGGAGCCCGTCCACGTCGTCGATCTGCCGGGTATTTACTCGCTTTCCCCTTATTCGCCCGAGGAGATCGTCGCGCGCAACTACATCATCAACGACCACCCGGACGTCATCATCGACATCGTCGACGCCACGAACATCGAGCGCAGCCTCTACCTGACGACGCAGCTGATCGAGACGGGGCTTCCCGTCGTCGTCGCGCTCAACATGATGGACCTGGTCGAAAAAAAATCCAAACGCATCGACATCGAGACGCTCGAAAAGCATATGGGCGTCCCGGTCGTCCCCGTGAGCGCCCTCCGCGCGCGCGGCGTCCACGAACTCATGAAACGCGCTTACGAATCGCACTCGTCGGCCCCGGCCATCCCGTCGGTCTTGAGCGATTCCACCCTGGGCGACGCCTTGGGGCGCATCGCGAAACTCCTGATGCAAAGCGGCATGGCGAACCCCTATTTCTACGCCGTCAAATACCTTGAAAACGACCCCATCTGCGAAAAATTCTCCCCCGACATGCGCGCGCAGCTCGAAACGATCAAAAAAAACATCCCGTCCGACGAAGACACGGGCGACGATCTCGAGGCATCGATCGCGAATCTGCGCTACACGTACATTACGAAGCATTTCCAGACGACGTTCTCGGCCCAAAAACACCTCTCGGAGATGACCCCCTCCGACAATATCGACGCGATCCTCACGCACCGCTTTTTGGGCATCCCCATCTTCCTGGCGATGATGTTCCTGGTTTTCCATCTGACTTTCAGCGAGTCGTTATTCGGCACGGAATTCCTTTCCCCCGGAGTCTGGATGCTCGAGCAAATGGGCACGCTCACGGACGCGCTGAGCGGTGCCGCCGCCGCGTGGCTCGAGTCTGTGGGAACGTCGCAATGGGCTATGGACCTCGTGGTCGACGGATTGCTCGCGGGCCTTGGCGCTGTCTTAAGTTTCTTGCCTCAAATCATGCTGCTCTTTTTGTTCCTCACCCTTCTGGAGGACTCCGGCTACATGGCGCGCGCGGCGTTTTTGATGGACCGCCTGCTGCGGAACTTCGGGCTTTCCGGCAAGGCTTTCCTGCCCATGCTGATGGGGTTTGGGTGCTCCGTTCCCGCCATGATGGCCACGCGCACGCTCGAGGACATCCGCGACCGGCGTGCGACGATCCTGCTGATGCCGTGCTTCTCGTGCGGCGCCAAGGCGCCCATCTGGGCGATGTTCGCCGCGGCGCTTTTCCCCTCGCACGCCGACATCATGATTTTCGCGATCTACCTGATCGGCATCGCCGCCGCCATCGTCGGCGGGATCGTCCTCAACCGTTTCGTGTTCAAGAAACAGTCCGTCCCCTTCATCATGGAATTGCCGGCGTACCACGTGCCGTTCGCGCGCAACGTGCTCCTCAACTTATGGGACAAGCTCAAGCATTTCCTGCTGCGCGCCTCGACGATCATCGCGGGTGCCACAGTCGTGATCTGGTTCCTCTCGAATTTCGATTTCACACTGCACGCGGTGGAAGCGAACAGCCACGAAAGCATCTTGGGGGGCATCGGCACTCTGTTGCTGCCGATCTTCAAGCCGCTCGGCTTCGCCTCGAGTCCGGAGGGATGGAAAGCCGCCGTGGCGATCCTCACGGGCCTCATCGCCAAGGAGATGGTCGTCTCCACGATGGGCGTGCTCTACGCGCCGGGGGCCAACGGCGACGCGCTCGAGGACGACGCGGCGGCGACGGCCCTCGGAGCCGCGCTCGCCGCCACGTTTTCGCCGCTGGCGGCACTCTCCTTCATGGTGTTCAACCTCCTGAGCGTCCCCTGCATGGCGGCGGTCGCCACAGCGCACGCCGAGCTCAAAAGCCCTCGATGGACGTTCTTCGCCGTCGCTTTCTGGCTGGGCCTCGCATGGACGGTTTCGTTCGCGATCTTCCAGATCGGCAGCCTTCTGGGAATCGGCACGCAGATCGCAGGATAGAAGGAGGAACCGGACGATGAAAGGAATCGACCTCCTGATCGCTTTTGTGGCCATCGCGCTCGTGCTCTTTTCTGTGGGCTCTTTTTTCTACAGGCGTAAAAAAGGAGCTCACGGATGTTGCGGATGCTCCGGCGACTGCAGCCATTGCGAGACAAAACAAGGGCACCACGGTAAAGAACCTCTTTGAGCTCGCCCACACACGGGAGCAGGGCGCACTCTCCCCCCTGCTGATACGCAACCCCTTCTTCTAGCGCACGAACCGGCCCCCCTAAAGGGCCGGTTCGTGGTATCGTGGGACCATAGAATAAAAAAGGCGCGGGGGAACGCTTCCCCCGCACCCCGGCATTCATAAACCTTAATGAAAAGGATTTTTTCTTTGATACGATCGATCGTTTTTTGGAACGAACCGTACGGCCTCGAAGAAGGCGACGCCGTGCTTTTCTTGGGCGAAACGCGGGAACTCGCCCTCGCGCCCGACGCGGCATGTGTCCATTTGAGCATGGACGGCGCTCGGATCGTGGCGCCCGCCGCCAAAGAAACGCTGCTCACACAGGCCGTCGCCACGTTTTTCGCGCGCGAACTCCTCGCGCTCATCCGCCGCTGTGCGGAACACCGCGCAGCGAGCCATGATTTCCCCTACCGCAAGATCGCCCTTACGCGGGCTCAAGGCCGATGGGGATCGTGCAGCGCGAAAAACGCCCTCAACTTCTCGCTGATGCTCGCGGGCGCCCCTGTGGAGACCATCGACTACGTCGTCGTGCACGAGCTCGTGCACACACGGATTAAAAACCACTCTCCCGCGTTTTGGATGCACGTAGGTTCGATCATGCCGGACTACAAGACGCACAAACGGACGCTACGCACGCTCGCTACGCGTCGCTTTTCCCCCAGAACAACTCGATAGCCTTCTTTGAAGGAGGCGCCGTCGCGAGGCTCACCACGACGAAGACGGCCCCCGCGAACGCGAGCGACGGAACGATCGGATGAACACCGTAGAAACGCCCCGAATGGAGCGACAGCAGGATGAACGCCGCGACCCCGCAGATCATCGACGCAAGCGCACCCGGCGCGTTCGCCCGTCGCCAATAAAGCCCGAACACCGTCGGGAAAAGAAACGCCGCCTCCAGGCCGCCGAACGCGAACAGGTTGATCCACACGATGATCGACGGTGGCGAGATCGCGATGAAAAAAGGGAGCAGCCCCAGAAACGCCGTCGCGAAAAAGCTCATGAGACGAAGTTTTTTTTCCATTTTCTTCGTCGTCAGGTCGGTGTTCGCGTGGAAGGTGTTGACCCAGATATCCTTGACGATCGCCGCGCTCGCCAAAATCAACTGCGAATCGACCGTGGACATGATCGCCGCCAACGGCGCCGCCATGAACACCCCGACAAGCAGCGAAGGCAGAAGCTTGATGGCGATGTCGGGAATCACGCGGTCGGTGACCGTGAGCCCCGGGACCACCGCGCGCCCGAGCGCCCCGGTCAGGTGAAGCGCCGGGATCAAAAGCGCCAGCACAACCGTGCTGATGACGATGCCGCGGTGCAACGAGCGGCTGTCCTTGTACCCCATGCAGCGCACGGCGGTGAACGGCAACCCGATCGTCCCCAGCCCCACCAAAATCCAGAAGGAAAGGATGAACGGCTTGGCGATGAAACCGTCGGGGCCGCCCGGCGTCAAAAGCGCCGGATCGATGGCTTCAAGCGTTTGCGTGATGTTCCCCATACCGCCTCCGGCTACCGTCACGACGAAAAGAAGCATCATCGTGCCAATGAGCATCACGACTCCCTGAATCAAGTCGGTCACGACGACGGCGCGAAAGCCCCCGAGCGTCGTGTAGAGAATGACCGTCCCCGCGAAAAGAAACAACGAAGTCGCGTAGGGAAGCCCGGTCGTGGCCTCGAAGAGCCGTCCGCCCGCGACAAACTGCGCCGACATGGCGGCCACGAAAAAAACCAGCACCGAAAATGCCCCCAGAAAGACGACCCATGGGCTCTCGTAACGCGCGCGAAGGATGTCGTTGAGCGTCACGGCTCCGATTCGCCTGCCGATGATCGCGAAGCGCTTGCCCAGCACACCGAGCGCCAACAATGCGGTCGGGATTTGAACCACGGAAAGGAGCACCCACCCCAACCCCATCTTGTAGGCCATACCGGGGCCGCCAAGGAAGCTGCTGCCGCTCGTATAGGTCGCGACGAGCGTGAGCGCCAGGAGGAAAGCTCCCATGCTGCGCCCACCGATGAAATATTTCTCGATGAAAGTCCCCTTGCGCGACGCCTCTTCTTTTTTGCAGTAGATCGCAACCGCCGCCAGGGCAAGGAGATAGATGACGAGCGTTCCTAAAATAACGGGATCCACGTGGGAAGCGTTCATGAGGAGGCTCCTTCGCCATCGCCTTCGTCAAGCGGAATTTCGACGAAGACAAAGCGCACGACGAACGCCACGGCAACGGCAAAGACGATCGGCAAAACGACGCAACTGAGCGCACACCATGCGGGCAGCCCCCACAAGCGGGCTGCGCTCGCTCCGCCAAACCCGTAAGCCGATAGATACCACCCCAGAAAATACAGTCCCGTAAGCGCCAAGCTCCATTTCGCTTCTCGGTTCGCCAAAGCCAAGAGAAAGCCGGGGGATGATTTTTCTACGTTTCTCACATTGTTGCGATTTTCACGCTGCATCGTTCGCCTCTCCTCTCGGAATCAAGAAATTTTTTTTCGCTTTTCATTCTTTCCCTTCATTGCAGTATATTTTATATGCATGTTACATGAATTTGCGTATTTTACTCAGGTGACATCAGCCGGTTTTTCGCGTATCACACGATCATCCGCTTTGATAAGGAGGAAGCCCCGTTTGACTATCGACGCCCATACGCACATTTTTCCGGCAAAGGTCGCCAGCCGCGCCCTGAAAGAACTCTCCGCGCGATCAAAAATCGCCCCCCACTCGGATGGGACGGCCGAAGGACTCGCGCACGCGATGGCGCAAGCCGGGATCGATTTCTCCATCAGCGCTCCCGTCGCCACGAGCGCCTCCCAAACGACGAAGATCAACGACGAGGCGATTCGCCTCGACGGGAAGCATTCTATCATTCGCTTCGGAACAATACATCCCGACTTCGCCGATTGCGAAAACGAACTCAAACGCTTGGAAGAGGCGGGAATTCGGGGGATCAAGATGCACCCGGACTACCAGAATTTTTTTATAAACGATCCGCGACTGCCCCGCATCCTCGAGCGTGCGTTCGACCTCAAACTCGTCGTCCTCTTTCACGCGGGGTCGGACATCGGCCTTCCCGATCCGGTCCATTGCACCCCGCAAGCCGCTGCTGCGGCCCTCGCGCCGTTTGAAGGCTGCCCGCTCGTGCTGGCGCACATGGGGGGATATTCGCTCTGGGACGACGTGGAGCGTTTTCTGGTCGGAAAAGATTTCTACTTCGACACAAGCTTCGGCCTCGGGCACATGCGAGACGAACAATTCTTGCGCATCGTCCGCACACACGGCGCGCACCGAATCCTGTTCGGCTCCGACTCCCCTTGGGACGACGCGCAAGTCGCCTTGAAAAAGCTGCGCACGGTCGGGCTCGCCCCCGAGGAGCTGCGGCTGATCGAAGGGGCGAACGCCCGCAAACTACTTCACTTGGAGGACTGACACATGCGCTATTTCACAAGCGACTGGCATTTTTTCGACGACACGATCCGCACGCTCTGCGAACGCCCGTTCGCTTCCGCCTGCGAGATGAACGCCTCCATCGTGAAACGTTTCGTCGAATCGACACGCGACGCGACGGAGGTCTTTTTCCTGGGGGACCTCTTCGGCAAAAACATCCACAGCGATCCGGACCTGCCTGCTCGCGCCGAATGCGCGCGCGAATGGCTCGCGGAAATGGGAGCTGGGCGCCTCCCCTTCCGCCTCGTGCGGGGAAACCACGACACGTGGGAGGACGCGGCCTATCGCCGCATGGGTTTTGCTTCGATCGATACGGTTTTACGGATCGAGATGCAAGGCATAGAGGTGTTCTTAAGCCACGACCCTTGCATGGCGCAATCTCGCGGTTCCAGATGGGTGTGTGGCCATCTGCACGCGCTCTATGAGCGGATGTACAACGCGAAAAGAAATATCGCCGTCGTGAACGCGTGCATCGAAGTCTGCGGCTACAAACCCCTCGACGAACAGGTTGTGACGCACTTTTTTCAGGGCGTTCGCGAATAGAGGCACTTCCGATGGGCCATGAATTATCGAAAAATTCTTTCCTTTTTCTTGAATTTCAAGGTCTATAATGATATTATTTTTATATTCCGCTCATTCTGTATGGGTCGCTCGTATCCGATAATTAACATGTAACTTGAGAGTCGGACGCGCGTCACGGGAGGAAAGAAAAAAGTATGTTCTGTGCGGATTTCACGGCGCTATATATCAAATTACCCATACCGATCGTCGTGTTTGCCCTGCAGGGGCAAGAAGTTCTTTTTCTTAACCTGCAAGCGAGGCTCTGCTTTGGGCAAAAACGGGGACCGCTGGGGAACTTGAGCGACATCCTGCACTGCAAACGCCCCTCGGATGTGGAGTGGCTCGTCCAAAACCTCCGCACGGGCGGTTTCGTGAAAGACTACGAGACGGAAATCAAAACCGGCGACAACCGCTACAACGCGGCTTCGATCAACGCGAACGTCGTCGACACAGAAGACGAGGGGCTTGTCGGCGTGCTGTACCTGCAACTCGACAAAACCCGTGCCATCGCGACCGGCCTGTCCCAAGCGGACGCTCAGGCGCAGGATATTCTCTCGCAGGCACTTTACGTTTCCTACCACACGTCGGACATTGATGACACGATCGAAAACATCCTCGCGATGGTCGGAACCCATGTGGGCGTAAGCCGTGTCTACATTTTCGAAAACACACCGCGCAAAACCTCCTCGAACACCTACGAGTGGTGCGCACCCGGCGTTTCCCCCCAGAAGGACGATATGCAGGACATTCCTCAAGATATTTTCGACAAACGGGACGTCACGCACTATGACTCTTCGTTCATCGTCGACGACGTCTCGGCGCTTCCGCCGGAGGACCGCAAGATTCTGGACTCCCAAGGGGTCCGCTCGATCGCCATTTTTCCGCTTTTCACGCTCAACCACACTCCTTTCGGCTTCGTCGGCTTCGACGAGTGCGAAAAACAGCGTAACTGGCCCCCTGAAGAAATCCAACTTCTGCAGAACATCGCGGGTATCCTCTCGAGCCTCATCGTGCGAAAGCGCGCCGAAGAGCACGACGAACGCGTTCAGGCCATCCTCAGGGCCGTGCTCGACAACGTGGAAAGCCCCATCTACGTCTCCGATTTCAAAACGTACGAGATCCTCTTCGCCAATCGCGGTATGCGGGAACGCACGCTCAACGAGGACCTCGAAGGAAAAATCTGCTGGCAGGTCGTCCAGAAAGGTCAGACCGGCCCGTGCCCTTTTTGCCCGAAACCCATGATCCTCGACGAGCAGGGTAATCCCACCGGCACGTACCATTGGGAACTTCAAAACCCGACGAACGGGCGTTGGTTCTACGCCACCGACCTCGCCATCAAGTGGGTCGACGGCCGCTACGCCCATTTGGAAAGCTGTGTGGACATCACCGACCGCAAGAAAAACGAGACCAAATTGCAGCTGTACGCCTCCACGGACATGATGACCGGGATCTACAACCGTGAATGGGGGTACCGCTTTCTCGATAAGGAACTTACGAAGCTTCGGGAGTCCCGAGGTATCGCCACGCTCTGTTTTCTCGACCTCGACGGGCTTAAGAACGTCAACGACACGTTCGGACACGGCGAAGGCGATACGATGATCATCAGTTTCGTCGAAGCCGTCAAAAGCTACTCGCGCGAGACCGATATCTTCTGCCGCTGGGGCGGCGACGAATTCCTGCTGCTCCTCTCGGCTTGCAACCAGGAAAACGCGCTCAAAGTCCTCGACAAGATCACGTACCACTTGGATTCGATCAACGCCACAGGCGTGCATCCTTATCAAATCTCTTTCAGCCACGGCCTCGAGGAGATCAACGAATTCATGGACACGCCCCTTGACGCGCTCATCTCGCAAGCCGACGAAAAAATGTACGACAACAAGATGCGGCGCAAGCGAGGGCTCGCGAGCACCCTGGAGACAGACTCCGAGAAAAAAGTACTTCCTCTGCGCCCGACAACGAAAAAAAGCAAGGGCAAACAGGCCACGGAGAGCTGACCTCCACGCCCACTTCACCACCTCGAAGAGTTGACAGTGTGCAGAATAAGTGTTATAACTCGCCGAGTTGCCCCGCATAACGGGCAACTCGAATTTTTTCACCCGTTTCTAGGAGGATACTGTCATGTCGATCAACGATCAGGAAAAACACGCCCTTTTGCGAAAAACGCTCGGCGCCATCTGGGAGCGAGGACACCCCTACGCGGAGAAGATGCGCGAAACGGGCGTGACGCCGGAGGACATCACGTCACTCGGCGACCTCGCGAAACTCCCCTTCACGACCAAGCAGGAACTCCAGAAACATTATCCGCTCGGTTGGGTCAACTGCGATCGCGATAAACTCGTGCGCGTCCACTCGACGAGCGGAACGACGGGCAACCCCACGATCGTCGCCTACACCCAATCCGACCTCGACGTCTGGTCGGACTGCATGGCCACGTGCATGGCGGGCGCGGGCCTGGGGCGTGGAGACATCATCCAGATCTCCTACAGCTACGGTCTTTTCACGGGAAGCTTCGGCTTTCACTACGCGGCCGAAAAACTGGGGATGATGGTCGTTCCCGCTGGAGGCGGCTTCACGGAACGCCAGATCAAGCTGATGGCGGACCTGGGCGTCACGTGCTTCACCTGCACGCCCTCCTACGCGGTGCGCCTGTGCGAAAAATGGGACCTCATGCCGAAGGGCAAGAGCAAACTCCGCATCGGCATGTTCGGCGCGGAAGCGTGGTCCGAGGGGCTGCGCTCGCGCGTCGAGTCGACGATGGGAATCGTCGCCCTCAACAGCTACGGCCTTTCCGAAGCGCAGGGCCCCGGCGTCGGTCTCGAATGCATCCATAAAACCGGCACGCACCTGGCCGACGACGCGTTCTTGTTCGAAATCGTCGATCCCGAAACGCTCGAACCCGTAAGCTCCGGCGAAAAGGGAGAACTTGTGATCACGTCGCTGCGCAAGGAGGCCTACCCCATCATCCGCTACCGCACGCGAGACCTCACGCAGTTTTTGACGGATCCCTGCCCCTGCGGCAACACGGGGACGCGCATCGCGCGCATCCGCGGCCGCACGGACGACATGATCATCGTGCGCGGGGTCAATATCTTCCCGTCGCAGATAGAAGCCATCCTCTGCACGATCGAAGGCCTTTCGCCCGATTACCAGATCCAGGTCTGGAAGCAGGACGGCATGCAGGAGATGAGCGTCTCGTGCGAGCGCACGAAGGACACGTCGCGGCTCGACGCGATCAACCTCGAACAGAAAGGCTCGAGCCGCCTCAAGATCGCCCTGGGCGTCAACGTCCCCCTGCGCGTTCTGGAACCCGGCGAACTGCCGCGGTCGGAAGGAAAGGCAAAACGCGTCGTCACATTGCCCGAACGCAATGGCAACGGCAACGGCCAAAAAAACTAAAAAGCGAGTCCAATCGCTTAAAAGAGCTTTAAGGCATTTAAAGAATAAAAATCCCCGGGCGCAAATCTGCGCCCGGGGATTTTATATTTTCACCCGCTTGGGTCCGTTACAGCTGGACGTCGATCACGGCCGTCACACCGACACCCTGGACGCGCCGAAAGCGCTGGACCGGATTTTCGGAGTCGATCGGCACCAGGATGTACGCGCGTGCTTTGTCCTGATAACTCACTTCGAGCTGCGCCACCGCCTTGCACGACTCGACGGCGTCTCCTTTGGGCCCCGCCACCTGCGCGGCACCGATGTAAAGCCCTTCGCCGACGGAAACGATCGGAACCACCTTCGTGTGTCCTTCCACTTTGACACCCTTGTTGAAGGTCACGGTATTGATCAGGTCGTTGAGCGGCCCCGCGATCGTCTTGACGAGAAACCCGCCACCGATCACGCCGATGCCTTTTTTAAGGATATCCTTCCAGTCGGCGCCCGCCTGCGCGGCGATACCTCCCAACAGGAAAACGACCAGCACCAACACCGTGACGAATCGCTTGCCGGGTTTTCCCTTCCGTCCTTCTTGCATCTCCTTCATACCGATGCATCCCCCTCGCCAAAGATGATATGTGAGCGTTTCAACTGTAGGGCCTCGCCGCCCAGCTTGGCATCCGCAAAAACGCACAAAAGCGATCGGGGAATGCGCTCCAGCGCTTTATATCTGGAATTTCTCCACCTCGGCACGCATGCTTTCTACGATATCGCTCAGCTTGGCGCCGGAAGCCGCCACCTCTTCCGAATGGGCCAGCTGCTCTTCGGACGACGACGCGATCGTCGCGATTTCGCTGTTGTTGTCCTTGAGGATGCTCTCGGTCCGGTCGAGCGAGCTCACAACCGTCTCTTTGATCCCCAGCGCCGAGCCCAGCAGGTCGATCATCGACCGCACTTTCCCGCTCAGACTCGTCACGTTCTCTTTGATGTTCGAGAACTTCTTGCCCGTTTCGTCGACCGTCACGATGCTCGACTCGATGGATTCCTTGCCTTGCGTCACGAAACCCATCACGTTTTCGATCTTGTTCACGTTGTTGTCGATCAGGCTGTTGATGCGCCCCGAAGCGTTCTTCGACTCCTCCGCGAGCTTGCGCACCTCTTCGGCGACCACGGCGAAACCGCGTCCCGCCTCCCCAGCCCGCGCCGCTTCGATGGCGGCGTTCAAGGCCAGCAGGTTCGTCTGGTCGGCGATCCCCTGAATCGTGTTCACGATGTCGAGCATCTCCTTGGAGCTCTTCGAGACATCCTCGACCGCCTCGTACATCTTCTCCGTGTTGTCGCGAATCCCGTACACGTTCGACACCACGAGCCGAATGCCGGCATCGCCCTCGTCGGTCGTCACGTTGACCTCCTTCGCGATGTCCCCCAGATCGTCCGAGACGCCTTTGAGCGTATCCATCGAGTGCTCCATCTCTTTCATGCGTGTGAGCGTCTCGCCCAGGATGAGCATCTGATCTTCAGCGCCACTCGCAACGCGCGCGATGGCGATGGAAGTCGCCTCCGTCGCCTTGGCCGCCGATTCCGAACCGAGCGCGAGCTCGCCCGACGACATCGAAAGCGTCTCAGAGATATGCGTGAGGCCTCCCACAAGGTCCCTCAGGTTTTCGACCATACGCCCGAGGTCGTCCGCGAGCTGGCGCGTCTCGTCATTTGCCCGAATGTCCAACAAGACCCGCAGGTTTCCGCCGGCAACTTCCGAAAGACCGTTGCAGACCTGTTTGATGTTGCGGCTGATCTTCGCCGTCAACCAATAGAACGCCCCCGCGCCGAACAGGAAAAGAACCACGGAAAGCGCGACGATATAGCCGATCACTTTTTTCTCGAACGCGACGATATCCGACGTGTCGACTCCCGCGAAGAGCATACCCACGAATTTCCCGTTATGATCCTTGAGGGGGGAGTAGTGAACGACGTACGGTTTGCCGAGCAGCGTCGTGGGGCCCGCAAAATCGCCGCCCGCTTTGACCTTTTGATAAATGCCGCCGTTCGTCAGCTTGCTCCCCACATTACGCCCGCCATCCGGCTTGAGCAGCGTCGTGTTGATCCGCTCGTCGTCCATAAAGATCGTGGTGTCCGCCCCAATAATTCCCTTCACTCGATCGACGATCCGGGGCTTCATGAAATCCACCCCGGTCGACACGACGCCGACGAGTCTTTTCGCGTCATCATAGACGGGCACACCGGTACGCACCGACAAACGGACGACCGTCCCGGGTTCGATTGCCGTCATCTGCTTGCCCGAAAGCGCCGACCGCACGTTTTCCTGCGAGGCGATGGAATCTCCTGCCTTGGCGCGGTCGTGCGTACGGGCGATAACGGTTCCCTTCGCATCCGTGATCGTGGCGAAATCCATCCCCGTGTGCTCGACCTGCGGCGAAAGCCGCTCGATAATCCAATCCCGGTCCCCGGCTTTCAGCTTCTCCGCAAGCCCCTGTACCCCGGCAAGGATTTCCGCCGCCGTTTGGGAATCGCTGACGGCATCCGTGATCTGAACCTGAAGGACTTTGTTCGCCGAGCTCGCCAGCTTCAGGTTCGCCTGATTGATGACGCCCCCGAAGAGGCGAATCGATA
>JAVBRL010000167.1:0-4830 GCA_031547985.1 Synergistaceae bacterium | reverse complement strand
ACTCTTGACCGTGCGCGATGCTTCTGACGAAGTGTTTACTTTGCGTGACGCAGCGCTTGCAAAAGTCGCCGGTGGCGTTACGAGCCTGGATGAGGTTGTGGCGGTGGGGTTAGCATGATGTGCCGCGTCCGCAAATCCATGAGGCAATCGCAGCGGGCGTTTTCGCTCGTCGAGACGTTGCTTGCTGTGTCGATTGTCGCGTTTATCGCGTTAGGTGCCACTTTGAACGCGCAGCAGACGAGGCTTTTTTTGAGTCGCGTTTCCGAAGAACTTGCCCTGTCCGCAGCCTTTTGCGCCGTCGTTCTCGGAAAAGAAGGCAATGATGGTGACGTCGGAGCATATCGGTTGCGCATAGAGATAGGGGGGCGGACGCGATGGATTTCGCTCACATGCGCCGATTTTTGAGGGTATTCAAGCCGCGAAGTCGCAGTGGGCTGACGCTGGTGGAGATTTTAATTGCGTCATGGAGCGTGTTGCTGCTTGCGGCGGCGATGATTCCCGCAGTATGGCTCGGCGTCGTGCAACTCGAGCGCCTGCTCGACGAGCGTCGCGCCGCTTTGCGCTGTGAGCTGGCATTGTCGCTTCTTCGCGATGCCGTGTTGCACTGCGGGTATGGGATGCCCGCGGGCGTTGCGAGCTTTCGGGAGTCGTTCGCCCATCTTGCGAGATCTCCTTTCGATTGGGAAGGGCCCGTGTCGGTTTTGGACGCGCGGGGCGGAGCGCGGGAAGGCGCCGAGTTGCGGCTGCTTTACGCCGCCCCGAGCAATGCGCGCGTACTCGCTTTCGAGCGCACGGGGTCGTTTGATTGTCGTCTATCTTTGAACGTACCGCTCGGAGGTTCCGCGCGAGGCGCGGCGATCGCGAACAGCCGAGTGGCCGACTGGTTGCTTTTCGGCGAGATGTGCCCTCGTTCCGTTCCTCTTTGCATTCGCGCATTTTCGGCAACCCGGATCGAACTTGTGAGTGCCGTGCCGCTCGACGGGCTGGAGATCCTTCCGGGAGAGCGTCTCTTCGTTTTGAGCGCACTTCGCGCGTGGAGCGAATCGGGGGTTTTCTACACGGATGATTGTACCGGAAGCGGAAGACAACCGCGCGTTCAGGGGGTTGTGGACGCGCGGTTCGCCTATGACCCGCCAAAAAGCCAGCTCTCGGTGTGGGTACTTGCTCGCGGCGACTTGGTGCGTGAACATTCGCATCATTCCATTCCCGCGTCGTGGCCCGAGGCGTTTCGCGCGTCCCTTTCGCAGGATGCAACGCGTTATCGCCTGGTTGCGCGTACAGCCGTATGGAAAATCGCGAACCTTGAACCTTAAAGCGCGCCGTCGCGGCTTTATTTTGGCGCTCACATTGATCATGCTCGCGTTCACGGCGGGAATATGGGCGCTCGCATATCGTGTCGTGCAGGAATTTCACGCGCAGGCGTTCGATTTTGTCGCGCAAACCGATCTTCATCTGCTGCTCTTGGCGGGGTTTGACGAAGGCGCTCGCCTAGCGGCGGAGGGTGCCTTGGGTCTTCAGCAATCCATGATTCGTTTGGAAAGTGGCATTGAAGGAAAAAACGACGTGAGGTTACGGGGTGACGTCGAAATCGAAATCACGCCTTTGCCGGTTGGGAAAGAGGCGCTTTCCGAAGATGTGCGCTATCGCGTGCGATGCCGCGCGCGCAGTTTGCTGACGCGGCGCGGAATGTCGGGATCGTTTGTTTTGGAGGTCGGGCCATCGGGTGCGCGTCACCGCGCATTTGCCTTTGCCCCCTGATTTTTTTGTTCATGGTGTGCTGTGGGGGTGAATCTCGTATTCGCCCCCTTATTTGTGCTAAAATTTTAGTGGATCGTTTATAAGGGAGGGTATGCCTGAATGGCCATAGTGGATACGAGTGATTTCAGACCGGGACTTAAGATCAAATGGGAAGGCGGTATGTGGGTGATCGTCGAATGTTCCCACCATAAAATGGGACGCGGTGGTGCGATCGTGCGCGGAAAACTGCGCAACCTCGAGACGGGTTCGGCTGTGGACCAGTCTTTCAAATCGGGGGAACGTTTCGAGCGCATCGTTTTCGATGAGCGCCCCGCCCAGTACCAATACAAAGATGGCGACAACTATGTCTTCATGGATATGGAGACATATGACCAGGTTACGCTCTCTCCGGATATTCTCGGGGATGCCGTGAAATATCTGGTCGACAACTTGGAGATCAGCCTCGACCTTTACGAAGAAAAAGTCATGGGAATCGAGCTTCCCAACCAAGTAGAGATGGTCGTGACGGACACCCCCCCGGGATTCAAGGGCGATACGGCCTCTGGGGGCGGCAAGCCGGCGACGACGGAGACGGGACTTGTGCTCACGGTTCCTTTCTTTCTGGAGACGGGCGAACGGATCGTTGTGGATACACGTAGTGGCGAATACCTGGAAAGGGCCAAGAAGTAACAAAAAGCGTCAATCCGGAGTCGTTTTGCATCTTGTAAGGATGGAGGAGGAGGTGTCCCATGGGTGCAGAGGTGAAGATCGCGTATCTTAAGGGCTTGATTGAAGGGCAGGATCTCTGCGCGGAGGATAAGGCTTTTGCCAAGGTATTGCCCGCTCTGTTGGAGTCGCTCGACGCTTTGGCGGAGGATCTTGCGGCCTCTCGCGCCGCACATGCGGAGCTTCGGGAGTACGTCGACCAACTCGAGGATGATCTATCGATGCTCGAGGCGCAGTTGAACGAAAACGGCCTGTATCTGGACGAATCAGGTGAGGACGACGATTTCGACGAAGAAGAGTTCGCCTCCGTGAAATGCCCCCATTGTTCGAAAGACTTCTTCTATGAAGTTTCGGCGTACAATGAGGATGAAGACTTGCTTTGCCCGCATTGCGGGGAACCTTTTAACCATCAAGGAGGGGACTAGAGTTGGTAACCGGAATGGACAACTACGATGCAAACGTGCAGTACGATCCTGAGACCGAAGGGAGTGCTGAGCTGATTTCGAGCGACAGCAATAATGTCGATGGGAAGGTCCGCATTTCTGAGGACGTCATTGCCCAATTGGCGGTGAAGGCACTCGCGAGCGTCGAAGGTGTTCAGCCAGCCAACCCGGGCCTGATGGCAAACCTCCGATTGGGACGCAAGACCACGAACGGTGTGCGTATCTCGATTTCGGATGCCACTCCTCCGGAGATCGTTGTCGACGCGTATATCGCCGTCAAATACGGCCTTCGAATTCCAGACGTTTGTTGGGATGTGCAGGAAGCGGTCAAAGACCAAGTGGAGCGTTTCACGGGGTACAGCATCAAATCCGTAAATATCTATGTGCAAGGGATTGCCTTTGCCGAGAAAAAACCGGCTGAAAGCGTCCCTGATCCCGAGATCTACAACGCCACTTTCGGTCCTGAGGTGTAGCGACGGGCACGTTTTTTGCGAGGCAGTGAGGTGCTAAAGAGATGATTTTTCTATGGACCGCGACAAAACGCGGTAAGATCTGGCTCGACAGCGAACCGTTCAAGGCGCTTGTGTCGCGTCGCCTGCCGCAGGATTTCTATTGCCAGGATGTCTCTTTCGTCGGCGATCAGAACCTCCTGAACGTTTATATCACGTTGCCGGAAAAAGAAGACCCCCAGGCGCGGCTGGTCCTGATGGATAAGCTCGAGGCGTTTTTCAGGCCGATGGGCATCGCCGTGCACACACATTGGACTCATCGAAGCCCCACGGAAGAGCGCGAACGCCTTCGTTGGACGGCTTCGCCCCTCTTCTGGGCCGGAGTGGTGGGGGGAGTCGTGGCTCTCACTCAAATGGGACTGGTGGGTGTTTTATGGACCGCGTTTTCGACGGCGGCTGCCTATGGAATCGCGTGGCTCGCACTTTCCGAAGGAGGACGGCGAATCATCGACTCTGTAGTTAAGGAGATTCGGAGAAACTAGACTTTGTCAAACCTGATTTCGCTTCAGCGTCGCAGGTCGAGAGAGATCGCCCTGCAGATTATCTACGAGCTTGACCTGCGCAAGGACCTCGACGCAACGGAGGCCCTTGCGCTTTATCCTTTTGAGGACGAGAACGAGCGTGTCGTGCATTACGCATCGCACATCGTGCATGGCGTCGAAGACCATTTGATGGAAATCGACCATATCCTGCGCCAACACATCGTCGGATGGCGACTGGAACGGATTGTCGCCGTCGATAGAGCGGCGCTTCGAATGGCGCTTTTCGAGTGTTTCATCGATCAGCAGATCCCCGTTGCCGTTGCTATCTCCGAGGCAGTCGCGATCACGAAAATATTCGGTACCGAAGAGTCGGGTAAGTTCGTCAACGGTGTTTTGGGGCGCATTGTGCGCACGACGGACGGTTCGGGCTCAAACGGAGAAGATGAAGATCTCACCCCTCCCACAGAGTCCCAACCTAACTGTTGACGAACTCACGCAGCAGATCAAGGACGCCCTGACGTCCATTCCTCTTTTTTTCAATTTTCGAGTCCGCGGCGAGATCGAGGGATTGAAACGCCATTCGAGCGGACATGCCTACTTTACGTTGCTGGGGCAGAATTCCCGCGTCGCCTGCGTGCTCTTTCGCTCGAACGCGGCGAGCGTCGTGGCATGGCCCAAAGACGGGGACGAAGTCTTTGTCGAGGGACGGCTCGATGTCTACGGCGCGCGCGGAAGTTACCAGGTTTACGCGACGCGGCTTTTGCCGCTGGGCGCCGGAGCGCAAAGCCGCGCGAAAGAAGAGTTGCGAGCCGCGCTCGAAAAAGAAGGACTTTTCGATCCGCGATATAAACGCCCGCTGCCGTACTATCCCGCCCGTGTCGCCATTGTTTCGTCATCTTCGGCGGCGGGCTTGCAGGACGTGATCAAAGTCGC
>JAVBRL010000125.1:0-12495 GCA_031547985.1 Synergistaceae bacterium | reverse complement strand
GTGGACCTGCGCGATCTCCCCGGCGACCTGGGGTTTCAAAGCGACGGTCTGGATGGGCTCGATCCTGCCGATATATTCGCGCCGCGCCGCGAGATCCGCCATCTCGACCGTATAGAGCACGACCGTCGGAGCCTGCTGTTGTGGTGCCTGAGCCGGCTGCCCGTTTCCACTTTTCCCCAGGAACGATTTCCCTAAGAAGACGGCCGCCGCGACGACGATCGCCAAGATGACGTACCTCAAGACTTTCGATTTCGGTCTGTCCGCTATTTCCATGTGATTTTTGTTACGCTCCTGCGATGTCATCGTGCGACGCACCTTCTCTTTCTGCTATTTCTGTACTTTCTGCCTTTCGAGCTCCCGGTCCCAGCTCTTTTTCGAACGCGTCGAGGATGAAGTTCGTGTACTTCGAAAAATCCACCCTCAGGACGCCGTTTACATGGAGATCGGTCAACTGCTGAAGGAAAAGTCCGTGAAAAATGGCCAGGATCAGAAAAGAGATCTCCTCCGGAGAGACGTCGGCGCGGATCTTCCCCTCTTCTTTCGCCCTGGCCAGAATGTCCTCAATTCTCTTCCGCTCCCGCTCGAAGCGATCCCGCAACAGCGAGAGCACGCTTTCCTGGACTTCCTTCGGCCACTCGATCTGGCGGAGCATCAGCTTGAACATCTTGCCGAAGCGTTCGTTCTCGAGCGGCTTTTGCATTTTGTTCCGGAAGTACTCCCGAATGCTGCCGAACGCTCCGGCGCTGTCGAGCCCGAGCGCTTTCGCCTCGCGTTCGTACGTCGCGCCGATCAGGTGGATAAGAATATCATTTTTGTTTTTAAAATGCCAGTAGATGGCGCCCTTCGAAAGCCCCACCCTATGTGCGATCTCGTTCATCGAAACTTCGGAGAACGGCCGTTCACTCATCACGTCGAGTGCCGACTCGAGCAACCTTTCCCGCGTTTCGAGCGCCTCTTCCTTCGTCCTTCGGGCCACTTTCGCCCCCCCTTGCGTTTTTTTATGCGAGCGTCGCCGATTATACATACCTTCACGTACGTATGTCAAGAGAACGCGTTCCCCAAAAATAAAAAAACGAGCCCGAAAATTTCCCGGACTCGAGAAAAACATCTTTATGAAAAACTGAGGTGCGGACCTCCGCGTTAAAGCTGCGAGGAGGCGAGCCGTCCCAACGATTCGCGCACTTTGTCGAAAAAGGGGCGGGAAACCCACTCCTCGTACAGGCATTCCTTCGAGTCGGCGAAATCGCGCTCGAACTGCTCGCCCATCCGTTCGTTGAGTTTCTGGTCGAACATGAAGGCCTGGACCTCGAAATTGATATCGAGGCTTCGCAAGTCGAAGTTCGCCGTCCCCAGCGACGTGATCGCGTCGTCGACGATCAGCACCTTCGCGTGCATAAATCCCTTTCGGTACATGAAAACGCGCACACCCGCCTGGAGGAGGCTTTCCACATAGGAGCGGCTACACCAAAAGACGAGAACATGGTCCGACGTCGAGGGGATCAAAAGCCGGGCATCGACTCCCGAAAGTCCCGCGCTGATCAGAGCGTCGAAAAGCCCCGCGTCGGGCACGAAATAGGGCGAAGCGATCCAGACGCGTTTTTTCGCCCCGGCGATCATCCCTAGATACCCCTGCTTGACGGGATGCCATCCCGAATGCGGTCCCGAGGCGACGATCTGCAGCGGCAGCTGGCGAACTTCTTTCGTCGTGGGAGGTACTTCGAGTTCCTCCTTGGAAACGGCAAGCCCCGCCACGGCCCAATCTTCGGCGAAGATCTGCTGCAACACGCGGACACTGTCCCCGCGAAAACACGCGTGCGTGTCGCGCCAGTGGCCGAAGCGCGCGCTGCGCCCCAGGTACTCGTCGCCGATATTAAGCCCCCCCATGAAAGCGACCGTGCGGTCGACCACGACGATCTTGCGGTGGTTTCGATTGTTCGGATGAAGGCGCAACATCGGAAACGAAGCGGGCGAAAACGCGCGCGTCTCGATCCCCGCCTCGTGAAGCGCTTTCAGGTAACTTCGCCCGAGCTTCCAACTCCCCACGGCGTCGTAGAGCACGCGCACGACCACACCCGCGCGGCTGCGCTCCATGAGAATGTCGGCAATCTGACAGCCGATGCCGTCGTTGTGGATGATGAAGTACTCCATGTGAATCTGTTCCTTGGCCCCCCGCAGCGCGGACAAAATCGCGCCGAACGTCTCCTCGCCGTCGAAGAGCACGTCGACTTCGTTGCGAAAGCAGACCTCGGCGTCCCCGCTTCGGCGAAGCAACGTCGCCAGCTGCACGACTTCCGTCGGAGGGCTCGTCGCCATATCGTATTTCGCGGGGGGGTGCTTGCGCCACCTTCTGTATTTTTTGCGGCGCTGCAAATGGCGAAGGTCCGGCCCAAAGATCAGGTAGAGGGCGAGACCCACGCCGGGAAGCAGCGCCAGGGCCAAAAGCCATGCGATCGTACGGTCCGGATTTTGTCCCTCCATGAAGATCAAGCCGGCGATGAAAACAATGTAAAGCCCCACGAGAGGAAACAGGTACGTTCGGGTAGTCGACCAGAACGTCTGGAGAAAATTGCGGGTTGTGGCGGAAATAAGAAGGTGGCCGTCCGGGGACACTTCCACGAGCGAACGCGCCACCGACGCCAAGTGCGGGAGGCTTCCGAGAATGAAAGCGATCACGATCAGAAAAAAAATTCTTCGCCGCGAGATAACCATATTTCGTTTTTACCCTTTCGCGAAGTCTTTGTCGAGTCTTTGTCGAGTCACCGTGCCAAAGACGCTTTTTCGTGCTATATTTTTTGTTCGTTACGCCCGAACACGTCTTCAAGAATAAGGAAGTGATGAATCATGAGCGCAAATGCGGCAAACTTCTCCTTCGTGGGCGGCACGCACCCACATGACAAAAAAGAGCTTGCGAGATCCCAGCCGATAGAGGACTATCGTCCTACCGCCGGCGAATGCGTGTTTCCGATGTCGCAGCACATCGGAGCACCATGTTCCCCCATCGTCAAAAAAGGAGACCGCGTCCTCGTCGGAACGAAAATCGGCGATTCGGACGCCTTCGTCTCCGCGCCCATTTTTTCGAGCGTCTCGGGGACCGTCAAGGACGTGGGCCCGAGGCTCACGATCTCCGGCGACAATATTTTAAGCGTCGTGGTGGAAAACGACGGACAGTACGAAATGTCCGGCGATATCCGGCCACGCGATAACTATCTCGACCTCTCTCCCGACGAGTACCGAAAGATCATTCGGGGTTCGGGGATCGTGGGGTTGGGCGGAGCGGCGTTTCCCACGGCAATTAAACTCTCGCCGCCACCCGACAAACCGATCGACACGGTGATCGTCAACGCCGCCGAGTGCGAACCGTACCTCACCTGCGACGACCGCCTGATGCGCGAGGATCCCGAAAAGATCGTCGAAGGACTGCGGATCGTCCTGCGCATCCTCCCCGGAGCTGCCGGCATCATCGCGATCGAAAAGAACAAACCCGAGGCGATCGCCGCCATGCAAAAGGCGGCCGAGCCGTTCGCGAACGAAAAAATCAGCGTCGTGCCCGTCAAGACGAAATACCCCCAAGGGGCCGAAAAAATGCTCATCTACGCCTTGACCAAAAGACAGACCCCTTTTAACGGAGCGCTCCCGGCCGACGTCGGCTGCGTGATCCAGAACACCCGCACGGTCTGGCAGATATGGAAATCGGTCGCCGAAGGCGTGCCCCTGATCGAACGCGTCGTCACCGTGACCGGCGAGGCGATCGCGACGCCCAAAAACATCCGCACGCCTCTGGGCGTCAGCGTGCGCGAACTGATCGACCTGTGCGGCGGCTTTCGCGAAGCGCCGGGCAAGATCATCGGCGGCGGACCGTTCATGGGCATGACGATGGCGAGCATCGACGTCCCGATCGTCAAAGGGACGTCGGGGATTTTGGCGTTGCCGGAATCGAGCCTCAAAGACGTGCCGGAATCGAACTGCCTGCGCTGCGGCCGCTGCGTCACGGCCTGCCCGATGTTCCTGCTTCCCTCCACACTGAACCAGCTCGTGCTGGCGCGCAGTTACGAGGAGTTCGAGCAGCTCGGCGGATTCAACTGCATCGAGTGCGGCAGCTGCACGTACGTCTGCCCCAGCCATCGTCTGCTGACCCAGGCGTGCCGCGACGGCAAACGCTCCGTCACCGCCCTGCGGCGCGAACGGGCCATCGCCGCTCAGCGCGCTAAAGAAAAGTCGGAGAAAAAAGAGAATGAAACGGCGGTGAAGGCGTAGGACATGAACAACATGGAGAAAATGCTCACCCTCTCAAGCTCTCCCCATATCCACTCTCCAGACAGCGTCACCCGCATCATGTTCCTCGTCTGCGCATCGCTCGCCCCGGCGGGTATCGCGGGAATCTACTTCTTCGGGCTGCGCGCACTGCTTGTGATCCTCACGTGCTGCGCGGCCGCCGCGGCGGCGGAATACGCCTGGACGCGCGTCGCCCAAAAACCGTCGACGCTGCACGACCTGTCGGCGGTCGTGACGGGACTGCTCCTCGCGTACAACCTGCCACCGTCGATCCCGCTGTGGGCTGCCGCGATCGGCAGCGTTTTCGCCATCGTCATCGTCAAACAGTGCTTCGGCGGGCTCGGGCAGAACATCGTCAACCCGGCCCTCGCGGCTCGCGCCGTCATGCTCGCCTCGTGGCCCGTCGCCATGACCACGTGGACGCTCGACGGCGTCACGAGCGCCACGCCGCTCGCCATCCTCAAGGGGGGCGAGGCAACTGGCGCGCTTCCGTCTTTCATGGATGTCTTTTGGGGGCACATCGGCGGCTGCATCGGCGAGACGTCGGCCATCGCGCTCCTCGCGGGGGGAATCTTCCTGATCGCGACGCAGGTGATCTCGTGGCACATCCCCGTCGCCTACATCGGAACCGTCGCCGTCCTCTCGGCCTTTTTCTCGCGTTCGTCGGGGCTCAACCCGGGCGTTCTGTACGAACTCTGTTCAGGCGGCCTGATGCTCGGCGCCTTTTTCATGGCGACCGACTACACGACCAGCCCGATCATGAAGAGCGGCCAGATCGCTTTCGGCGTCGGGTGCGGCCTCATCGCCACCTTGATCCGCTATTTCGGCGGCTACCCGGAGGGCGTCTCCTACTCCATCCTGATCATGAACCTCGCCGTGCCGATCATCGATCGCCTGACCGAACCCAAGATCTTCGGGGAGGTGCGCTGACGATGGAAAAAAATTCGATCTTCAAACTCGGGCTCATCCTCTTCGTGATCACGGCCGTCACGGGAGCTATCTTAGGAGCCGTTCACGAAGTCACGAGCGAGCCGATTCGCGCCACGCAGGAACGCCTGCGCCAAGAAGCGCTCAAAGCGACGCTGCCGGCAGCGGACACTTTTAGCTCCGTGCCACTCGCCGCCGAAGGCGAAGGCGTGCTCGAAGTCAGCGAGGGCACGAAAGACGGCCAAACGGTCGGGTACAACCTGACGGTGAAGCCCAAAGGATATGCGGGACCCATCGAGCTGATCGTCGGCATTTCGCGCGAAGGCCTCATCACCGGCATCAAGATCTTAAACCAGAGCGAGACGCCGGGACTTGGCGCCAACGCCACGCTGCCATCTTTCTCCGGGCAGTTCGCCGAGAAAAAGGCGCAGGAACTTTCCGTGACGAAATCGCCCCCCCAAAGCGACGCCGAGATCCAGGCGATCTCCGGCGCGACGATCACATCGACCGCCGTTACAAGCGGGGTCAACAACGCCGTCAAATACTGGAAAGCCCATTTTTCAGGAGGAAACGCACAATGAACGTCGGCAAACTGATCAAAAACGGCATCTGGGATGAAAACCCCACGTTCGTTCAAGCCATCGGCCTGTGCCCCACGCTCGCCGTCTCGACGAGCGCCATCAACGGCATCGGCATGGGCGTCGCCGCCACGGCCGTGCTCATCGGATCGAACGTCGTGATCTCGCTCATGCGCAAGTTCATCCCCGACGACATCCGCATCCCCGCTTTCATCGTCGTGATCGCGGGGTTCGTGACACTCACGCAGTTCATCGTGGCGGCTTACGCACCCGATCTCGACAAGGCACTCGGGATCTTCATCCCGCTCATCGTGGTCAACTGCATCATTCTCGCCCGCGCGGAGGCCTTCGCGTTTAAAAACGGCGTCGTCTCCTCCCTCTTCGACGGACTGGGCATGGGCATCGGCTTCGGCATCGCGCTCGGCGTCCTGGGCAGCGTTCGCGAGCTGTTGGGGGCGGGAACGCTCTTCGACGTACGGGTCATGCCCGCCGGTTTCCAACCGGGACTGATCATGATCCTCGCCCCCGGAGGTTTCATGACGCTGGGGATCGCGATGGGACTTTTCAACCTCTACAAGGCGAAGTCGCGCGAGAAAAAACGCGCACGCGGCATCCCCGTGCCCGATGAAAAATCTCAAGAGTGCGGCGCATGCGCCGGCTGTCCGGCTGGGGTCGCCTGCGGCTTCGGGGTGAAACCGAAATGAACCTGCTTTCGATCTTCCTCGCCGCTATTTTCGTCAACAACATCATCCTGGCACGCTTCTTGGGATGCTGCCCTTTTCTGGGCGTCTCCAGCAAGAGCGAAACAGCCAAAGGAATGGGCTTCGCCGTCATCTTCGTCATGTTCATGGCGTCTCTCATCACATGGCTCGCGTACTACCTCGTCCTCGTTCCGCTGAAGCTGCAATATCTGTACACGCTGTCGTTCATCCTGATCATCGCGGCGCTGGTTCAGTTCGTCGAGCTGGTGATCAAGAAAATCCTGCCGCCACTTTACAAGTCGTTGGGGATCTTTTTGCCGCTCATCACGACGAACTGCGCCGTCCTGGGCGTCGCCGTGATCAACATGAACGAGAACTACTCCCTGATCGAAGCTCAGGTACACACGCTCGGCGCGTCGCTGGGTTTCCTGCTCGCCATCATGTTGATGGCGGGATTGCGCGAGCGCATGGAATCAAGCGATCAGATGCCCCAATGCCTGCGGGGCCTGCCTATCGCGCTGATCACAGCGGGACTCATGTCGATCGCGTTTTTGGGCTTCACAGGCCTGATCAAGTAGGAGGAATGGAATCATGGGCCAAGAAATTCTCTTTCCGACATTGGTCTTAGGGGGACTTGGAATCGCGTTCGGCCTGCTTCTTGGGTACGCGGCCAAACGATTTTACGTCGAAGCCGACCCGCGCGTCGCTCAGGTGCGCGAGCTGCTTCCCGGCGCCAATTGTGGTGGGTGCGGTTTTCCCGGCTGCGACGGCTTCGCCGACGCGCTCGTTTCCGAACTCGCACGAGCCACAAAATGCGCCGCCTTGAGCCAGGAATCCCTGAACGGCATCGCCGCCGTCTTGGGCGTCGATGCGGGCGTCTCCGTCCCGAAGATCGCGTTCGTGAAATGTCAAGGAACACCGGAACGCGCTCCCGACAGAGGGCTGTACGTCGGCGTGCAGGATTGCCGCGAAGCTGTCGTGATCCCGGGCGGCGGGCAGAAGCTCTGCCCGAACGGCTGTCTGGGATGGGGAACGTGCACGCGCGTCTGTCCGTGGGGCGCGATGCAGATCGTCGACCACGTCGCGCAGTCCGATCCCCTCCTGTGCGTGGGGTGCGGCGCCTGTGCGTCGGTGTGCCCCAAGAACATCATCGAGGTGATCCCCAAATCGCATCTCGTGCGGGTCACGTGCAGCTCCACACAACGCGGCGCCGACGCCAAAAAGGCGTGCTCCGTGGCGTGCATCGGCTGCGGGTTGTGCGTGCGCACCTGTCCCGTGAACGCCATTACGCTCGAAAACAATTTGGCGCGCATCGACCCCGAAAAGTGCACGCAGTGCCGTGCCTGCGTCGCCAAGTGCCCCACGAAGGCAATCGTCTGCTATATGGGGGCACTCGAGCCGCAACCGGCGTAACGGGCGCGACGAAACATGGCGCTGAGCACTGTCGAGGCGAAGCTGAAAAATTTCCTCGTGCTATGGGCCGTCCTCCTCGCGGGGACGGCCCTCGCCGCTGGCGCGGAATACGCGGGGCTTTACGTCGTGCATCGCGGCACGTTCGCCTACTTCGCGCTGTTTTTGCTCTATGTCGTGACGGCCCTTTGCGGCTGGTCCCTCGGCAAGAGCATCGGTTTCGGGCGCATCCGCAACGCCGTCGTGCTCTGCGGTTACCTCACGCTCTACATGGCGCCGCTTTCGGGGATCTATATCGCAAGCGAAACGCGTCGGTTCCTGAAAAATCAATCCCCCAGGGAGCCGCGCCCCCTGGACCCCATGCCGTAAAAGCATGCACTGGATTCCGTTTCTCTCATACGCCAGCACATGCACGTTCACACCGGGACCCAATAACCTGATGGCCCTGTCGAGCGGCACGCGATTGGGTTACAACGGATCGTTGCGATTCCTCCTGGGCATGGCGGTGGGACTTTTCGTCGTCCTTTTCGCATCGGCCTGGCTCAATTTGGCACTCAGCGAACAGATGCCCGTTTTCATCCCGTTCATGCGCTGGGTGGGAGTGGCCTACATGCTCTATCTCGCGTGGCACACGGCCGCGGGTGCATTCAAAAAATCGGAGCATGCGGAACAAACGGAACAAAAAACGCACCGCGACGGCATCTACACGTTTTTTCCGGGACTGTTCCTGCAGCTCGTGAACTTCAAGCTGATCCTCTACGGGCTCACCGTCACGTCGAACTTCATCCTCCCCCACTATCGCGAAACCATGTGGCTTTTCGCGTTTTCGCTCGCACTCGCATTTTTAGGCTTCATTTCACTCACGTGCTGGGCACTTTTCGGGTCGTTGCTGCAGAAATTTCTGGCGCGCCACATGCGCGCGTTCAACGGCGCGATGGCGCTACTTTTGATCTATTGCGCGTACTCGCTGCTGGAATAGCGCCATGAAAATCACCGACCAATACGGCGTCTTGTTTCTCATCTGCATGGGGGGCGTCTTTTTGTCGCATCTCTGCCCGTTTCCCATGCCCTCCGGCATTTCTTCGATGGTCGTGCTCTTTTGCCTGTTGGCGGCGAAGGCCCTGACGCTCGAGTCGCTTCAGGGAGTCTCGGACTTTCTGCTCGAGAACATGGCGTTGTTTTTCGTGCCCCCCGGCGTGGGGATCCTCGCGCACATGGAACGTCTTCGCGGAAGCCTTCTGCCCCTGATCGCGATCTGTATCGTTTCGACGCTGCTCACGTTCGCGGCGGCGGCGGCGGCGGTCGCAGCGACGCAAAAAGCCATGACCGCCTGGAAAAAACGATGAACGCGCTAAACGCACTAAAAGCCGCGCTCGAAACGCCGTTTTTCGGCATCGCCATCACGGTGCTGTCGTTCGGGGTCGGCCGGCTGATCGGACGACGGGTCCGGTCGCCGCTCGCGAACGCCTACGTGATTTCGACCGTGTTCATCATCGCGTTTTTGCAGATCGCGGACATTCCCCTGGAGACGTACGCGCTCGGGGGCGACGTGATGAGCCTGATGCTCGTGCCGGCGACGGCGATTTTAGCGACGATCGTTTACCGCCAACGGACGCTACTGGCCGCGAACCTCGTGCCCATGATCGCCGGCTGCCTCGTGGGCGCGGCGACGTCGCTCGCGAGCATTTATTTTTTGTGCCGATTTTTCGGGATCGACGAGACGATCGCCGTGTCGCTGCTGCCCAAATCGGTCACGAACCCGATCGCGATGGAGCTTTCGACCGCTTCGGGCGGGATCGCGTCGCTCACGGTGGCGGCGGTCGTGTTCACGGGGATGGTGGGGGCGGTGTGCGCCCCCTTGATGTTGACGCTGCTCAAAATAAAAAACCCCGTCGCCGCGGGGATCGCGATCGGGACGTCGAGCCACGTACTCGGCACGGCGAAGGCAATCGAGATCGGCGAGACGCAAGGCGCCGCGAGCGGCATCGCCGTCTGTCTCGCCGGCATGTCCACCGTCGTTCTTTACATGTTTTTGTAGTTTTTATGAAAAAGGGTCCAGGGAGCGCCGCTCCCTGGAAAGTTTTTGCCTTAAAGCGATATTTCCATCTTCGGGTTCGCGATACTGACGACGCCCGAAGCCACGACGTTCTGATCCAGCTTTTCCAAGTGCCCCGCCAGCATGCTCATCGCACCGCCCACAGAGGAGTACTCCGGCTCGAACGCGCAGTCGACGATGAAGAGCGTTTTTTTCGTGTTCGTGTCCACGGTCGCCAAGCGCGTGTCGCGATGGTTCCACAGCCACGTGCAAATCTTTTCCTCGTCGCAGTAGGCGATCTGGCGCGGATCGGTGGCGATCGCCTCGTGCTGTTCGTCGTAGCCCAGGGGATAGAAAACCTCCCCTTCGCGAACGAAGCGCAACGTGAGCCCCGCGCGGATCTTTTCGGCGTCGTGCGCTCCGAGCGCCAACAACGTGGTCACCGAGACGCAGTTGTAGCAATCGACGAGGCTGTTGACGTTCCAGATGGCTTTTTCTTTCAGCACACGGCGAGCCAGCGCCTCGACGGAGCTTTTGTACTTGCTCGGCTTAACGCCCATCGTGCTGTAAACCGCGCGCCATTTCGCGATATTGGGGTGCAGCGGCAACGTGGCGTCGTCGATTCCGATCCGGCTCAAAACGCCCGGCAGGCCTTTTTTGAGCTCCTCCGTATGGGGATGCGACGGAAGCACGTCCCCGAAAGCCAGGATCCAGCCGATTTTGGCTGCGGGATGATGTTCGTGGACTCGGGGATCGATCGCGATGTACATGGTTTTAGGGGATTCTCCTTTTGATGGATTTGGCGATTTCGACGATCGGCAGCGCGGAGAGCGCGAGCACGATCACAAGCTGCCACTCGTGCACCGTCAGCGGCACGAGGTGAAAGAACTTTCCCAATTCCGGCAGTAAGAGCAGCGCCGCCAAAACGGCCCCGCACACGAGCGACGCGAGCAAATTTCGCCCGTTGCGCCCAAAAGCGCGGTTCAAGACGGAAGCGAGGTCGAAGCGGACGTTCCACGACTGGACGATCGCCCCAAAACCCAATGTCGCAAAACACATCGTCTGCGCTTGTTTGCCCGCCTCGCGAAATCCCAGGTGAAGGGCCGCCAAAGCCAGGCCGGCCAGCACGAGTGCCTGCAGGCCGACGACGACACCCTCTCCGTCGAGCAGCAGTCCTCCTTTGAGGTCGTACGGTTCGCGCGACATCACGTTCCACTCCGGGGCTTCGTAAGACAGGGAGATCGCCAGCAGCGGAAGGAGCAGGAAATTCAGCAAAAAGACGTGCTGCGGCAGCAGCGGCGTGTCGAGGTTGAACAGGACCGCGACGAGCAGCAGGATGATCTCGGCCATGTTGCAGGTGATGAAAAATTTGATCGGTTTCCGCACGCGGTCGACCGCGGTGCGTGCGATGGAGATCGCTTCAGTGAGCGCGCCGAACGTCCCGCCGGACAACGAGAGCAGATTGCCGCGATCGGGCGGCAGCGCACACGACGACCCGATGCAACAACCCACATCCGCGGCGGAAAACGTTTCTACGTCCTCAATGCTCTTGCCGGTGGCGACGACGACGGCCCCTTTGCGATGGAGCGCTTCCACCACCCAGATGCGATGCTCCGGCATCATACGCGCGAAGACACCGTAGCGATCGATCTTCCTCCAGAGGTTGAACTTGCCCATGTCGCGAAGTTCGCGACCCGTAACGACCTGTTTTCGGTCGTGTACGATCCCGATTTGTCGACCGGTCTCGTAGGCCGTCTGGGCGTAGTCGCCGGTGAGCAGAAGCGTCTGAATTCCGGCCTCGTCACAAAGCGCCACGTCGCCCGGAATACCTTCGTTGAGCGGATCTTCGAAAGCGAGCACACCCAAAAACGTCATCCCGCACTCGAGAACCTGAGCCGAGGAGGCTGGCGGGAGCGCATCCGCGCCCAAATCCTTGTACGCCACGCCCACGACGACTCGTCCCTCGGAGGCGAGCGTGTCGAAGGACTCCCGCGCCCCATACAATGCAGGAGAGTCGGCACACGAGAGAAGAAGCTCCTCCGGAGCGCCCCTTGAATACACTCTGTAGCCCGAATCCGTGCGGATCAGGACGGTTTTGAGATGCCTCGAGGAATCGAACGGCACTTCGTCGACGAAAAGGGCTTTTTGTCCGTTTTGTTCATCTTCCGCACGGATGCCCCTTTCCCGCGCCGCCGAGGCGATCGCGGCGTCGACGGGGTCCTGGAGGTCCGTGTCGCAGCAGACCAGAGCCGCTTTCAGTATCTCGCGCTCCCAGTCGCCACCCGGGCTCGCCTCGCCTGCGGACGTCATCGCAACAAGGGACATCTTGCCTTTTGTGAGAATACCCGTCTTCTGCGTGCAGACGACGTTCACCATGGCGAGTTTTTCGATCGCAAGCGGCCGATAGAACACGATGCCGAGAGAACGCGCACCTCGCATCTCCCGGGCAAGCACAGAGAGGGCGAGCGAAAAAACGCTCTCCGGAAGCGCCGCGACCAGCAGGCAGACCCCGATCAGCACGATCTCGGAGATGTCGCGAAACTGAATGATCCCCGCCGCGACGACCGCCCAG